>NZ_AXBJ01000015.1:0-88951 GCF_000473345.1 Rhodanobacter sp. OR87 | reverse complement strand
GCCCGCGCGGCGAAACCGCGAGCGTGGCCGGCTGTTGCACCTCGGGCAGCGGAACCCCTGCGGCCAGCGCGCCCGGTATAGCGCCCGGTAGCACCTCGCCTCCGTGCCGTAGCGCCGGATGAACTGCGCCATCGACAACCCCGACTGGAACTGCACTTGGTTCATGGCCATGCCGGTTCTCCGCCTCGTAACATGGCACTGAGCCTCCGCCGCGCACGTCTCACATCACGCGACAGTCGGCTGAGCGTCGTCGCTAATCAGGTGCCTCCATGCACGCACTCATGGAGTCCAATGTGGGTCAGCTACCGCAAGCATCCAACGTGACCGACCTCGATGCCGGTCCGTCCCTACCCTTGCCGGGCACGGAAGCCTACGAGGCGCTGCCGCAGTTTCCGAAGCGCAGCCCCCTTCCGTTCCGACGCACCATCCGCCGCCAGGAACTGCGGCAGATCGTCCCCTTGGCTGAAACGACGATCTATGAAATGGAACGCCGCGGCGAGTTCCCGCGCCGCTTCAACCTGACACCGCGCTGCGTCGTGTGGGACTTGGCCGAAGTAGAGGCATGGATCGAAGCACGCAAGCAAGCCCCGCGCGGCGGCATCTCGAAGCCGGATGTCCACTTACGGAAAACCCGCCCTGTCCGGGCGGGCTCGAATGAGGGATGAAACCGAGCAACGCCCTTCATCCAACCAAGGTTTGCAGTTCCTTAGACGCCGAGCGCGGCAGCCGCCGACCTTCCTTCGCCACGTTGACCTGCAAGGCCACCCGCGCCACGTCGAGAACATCCTTGGCCAGCGCGTAGCTGCCCTTGGCCTGCTGCAACCAAGCCAGCACGTCGGCGAGGTGCCAGATCGACGCGCTGCCCTCATGCACTGGCGCGGGGAAGCTGCCCGGATGGGCCAGCATCAACTTGCGCATGTTCTGCCGCGACACACCCACGATGTCGGCCACGTCGGTCAGGCCGACCAAATCCGGCGCCACCTCGATCAATTTGGCCGACGGCACGGCACGGCGCACGTCGGCCAGCGCGCTACGCACAGCGGTCGCCGCGTTGGCCGCATCGCGGGTGAACTCCAGTGCTAACCGCCCCGGCTGCCCGATGCCGACTAAGGCATCGTCGCAGCCGGCTCCGCCAAGGCGTTCGACCAACGCATCCGGGTCGCGGTCGTTGTCGGCGAGCTGGTACTTCAAAGTGAAGGTGTATTCCATCGCGCTACTCCTTGGCATCGTCATCAGCCTCGCGCTGCTTGCGATGCGTGGTGCAGTTGTCCACGACACGCCGCAAGGCGCGAGCGTGGTTGCCAGGGTTCTTCGGCGTGCTCCATACGCTGGTGATGCAGAACTCGCCGCAGCGACACTCCTCGTCGTTGTACGGACAATAAATTCGCCCCCAAGCGTGGCTGCCACCGACTTCGACGCGCCAGCCCTGCGCTTCGGCGTGCCTGAGAGCTTCCTCGACCTCTTTCTTCGGATAAGAGGGACGGGCCATCAGTGATCTCCACTATGGGGTTAACTGGCTTGGTTGTCAAGTGACAACCAAGCCACCCTTTTCAGGCCATCGCACTCAACTCTGGCACTACCACATTCGCCGGCATCAGCTTCGGCACATAGGTCCGCCCGCCGCCCCAAGCATCGACCATGTTGGCCCACTCTTGCAGCATGTGGCGCCGCTGTTCGGCGTACTCGGCCTTGTTGTAGACCGAGCGCGAGGAACGCCCTTCCTCGTGCGCCAGGCACTTCTCGATCCAGTCGCGGTTGAAGCCGATTTCGTTCAACAGCGTCGAGCCGGTGCGGCGCAGGTCATGGACGGTGAACGGTTGCAGCGGCAGCCCCTTGGCTTGTGCAGCCTCCGCCACAAGTCCTGTGATCCGATTCAAGGTTGCATTCGACATGAACCGTTCTGCATCGTAACGAGAAGGGAAAACGAATCTTGAGCCGGCTGCGCAGGCATGCAGCGTGACGAAGATGTCGAGCGCCTGGCGCGACAGATAGACCACATGCGGATTGCGCCCTTTCATCCGCTGCTTCGGAATCGTCCAGGTCTTGTGCTCGAAATCGACCTCATCCCAGGTGGCCTGAATCAGTTCGCTCTTGCGTACCAGTGTCAGCAAGATCAGGCGCAGCGCCAGCTTGATGGTCGGATAGGTCGCCACCGATTCCATCTGTTGCACGAACAGCCGGATCTCCAGCGGCGACAAGGCGCGATCCTTCGGCACGAAGGTGGCGATCGTGGATGGCCCCACGCTGTCAGCAGGGTTGTCCACCTTTTCCCCGTGAGCAATGGCGTAGACATAGACCTGCTTCACGATGTCCCGAATCTGCACCGCCGTGGCCGGTGCCCCGCGTTCCTTGACCTTGTTGCAAAAGGTCCGCAGGTCTTCAGGCTGGATTTCAGTCAGCAGACGATTCCGAAAAGCCGGCAGGATGTCCCGGTCAATGACGTGTTGACGCGCGGCGCGAGTGCTGTCGGCCCATCGTGTATGGGCCAAATAGGCGTCCATTGCCGCGCCAAAGGTCTTGATGTCGGTCACGCGGCGTTTCTCGCGCTGCTTTTCGAGCGCGGGCGATATGCCCTTGAGAACGGCTTTGCGTGCATCCAGCAGCAGCTCGCGCGCCATTGCCAGTGAAATACCGTCAGCGCCATAGCGCCCGAGAGTCAGCGTCTCGCGGCGGCCGTTGAGACGGTAGTCGTAGCGGAAGGTGACTGTACCGCCAGGCGATACCGTCACGTACATTCCATCTCGGTCAGAAGCCTTATAAATCTTGGACTTAGGCTTCAGGTTACGCAGTGCAGTGTCAGTAAGCATCGAGGTTTCCTCCGGCTTTTGACGGCTTTACCGTCAGGTTTTACCGTCAGGGACCTGGAGACCTGCTGATGCCCGGAAAGCCCCATGAAATAAGCTTTCCCGAGAAGAGTTTTACCGTCAAAGACGGTAAAAGTCTGAATAGTGAACGAGAGTGTCTTAATTTGGCCTCGATTTTTACCGTCAGCTCTACCGCCAACTTTTTCTGCTGGCCGGCGATAGCTACCGATAGGTGCTGCGACGTATTTTTTTGAGAATCAACACGTTACGACGACTTTTCGATAGCTGGCGATAGTCCTCGAAGAACCTAAACTCACTCCCACTCGATCGTGGCCGGTGGCTTGCCACTGATGTCATAAACGACACGAGAAACACCACACAACTCATTGATAATACGGTTTGAAACCCTGCCAAGAAACTCGTAGGGTAGATGCGCCCAGTGTGCGGTCATGAAATCGACGGTTTCCACCGCGCGCAGCGCGATCACCCACTCGTAGGCGCGTGCGTCGCCCACCACACCGACCGACTTCACCGGCAGGAACACCGCGAACGCCTGGCTGGTTTTGTCGTAAAGGTCGGCCTTGCGCAGCTCGTCGATGAAGATCGCGTCGGCCTTGGCCAGCAATTCGGCGTATTCGCGCTTCACTTCGCCCAGGATGCGCACGCCGAGGCCGGGGCCAGGGAACGGGTGGCGGTAGACCATGGCGCGCGGCAGGCCGAGTTCCACGCCGATCCGGCGCACCTCGTCCTTGAACAGCTCGCGCAGCGGCTCGACCAGCTTCAGCTTCATGTGCGCCGGCAGGCCACCGACGTTGTGGTGGCTCTTGATGACGTGGGCCTTGCCGGTCCTGCTGCCGGCCGACTCGATCACGTCGGGGTAGATCGTGCCCTGCGCCAGCCACTTCACGTTGCCGCCGGCGGCAATGAGTCTCTCCGACTCCTCGTCGAAGATCTCCACGAACAGGCCGCCAATGATCTTGCGCTTGGTTTCCGGGTCGGTCACGCCTTCGAGCGCGTGGAAGTAGCGGTCGGCCGCGTTGACGCGAATCACCTTGACGCCCATGTGCTCGGCCATGGTGGCCATCACCTGATCGCCTTCCTGCCAGCGCAGCAGCCCGGTGTCGACGAACACGCAGGTCAGCCGGTCGCCGATCGCCTTGTGCAGCAGCGCGGCGACCACCGAGGAATCGACGCCGCCGGACAGGCCCAGCAGCACGTGGTCGTCGCCCACCAGGGCACGCACGCGGGCGATCTGGTCGTCGATGATGTTGGCGGCGGTCCACAGCGTCGCGCAGCCGCAGATTTCGGTGATGAAGCGCTTCAGCAGCGCCCCGCCCTGCTTGGTGTGGGTCACCTCGGGGTGGAACTGCACGCCGTACCAGCGCCGGGCCTCGTTCTCCATCACCGCCACCGGGATGCGATCGGTGCGACCGGTGACAGTGAAGCCCGGCGGCGCCTTCGAGACATGGTCGCCGTGGCTCATCCACACGTCGAGCTTGTGCTCGCCCGGATGATCGTTCAGGCCATCGAACAGGCGGCTCGGGGCCACGATGTCCACGCTGGCGTGGCCGAACTCGCGCGCGTCGGCCGCTTCCGTGGCGCCGCCCAGCTGGGCGGCCAGGGTCTGCATGCCGTAGCAGATGCCGAGGATCGGCAGGCTGCTGTCGAACACCTGCTGCGGGGCCTTCGGTGCATCCGCCAGCGTGGTGGATTCCGGGCCGCCGGACAGGATGAAGCCCTTCGCGCCAAACGCGGCGATCTCGGCGGGATCGTGGTCCCACGCCCAGATCTCGCAGTACACGCCCAGCTCACGCACGCGCCGCGCGATCAGCTGGGTGTATTGCGCACCGAAGTCGAGGATGAGGATCTTGTCGTCGTGGAGCCGGGATTGGGGATTCGGGGTTCGGGACTCAGTCATGGCTGGCTGCACGCGGGAATGGAGAATGGGAAATGGGAAATAGAAAGAACCACGAGCTTCGGAGCGAAAGTGCGATCGGATAGGTGGACCGCTTTACCCATTTCCCATTCTCCATTCCCGGCTCCCGGATACTCAGGAATTCAGCCGGTAATTCGGCGCTTCCTTGGTGATCTGGATATCGTGCGGGTGCGCCTCGGTAACGCCGGCGGAGGTCACCTTGACGAACTGCGCCTTGTGCCGCACGTCCTCGACGGTGGCCGCCCCCAGGTAACCCATCGAGGCGCGCAGGCCGCCGATCAGCTGGTGGATGATGTTGCGCAGCGGGCCGCGGTACGGCACGCGGCCCTCGATGCCTTCGGGCACCAGCTTGTCGGCGTCGGCTTCGTCCTGGAAGTAGCGGTCCTTGGAGCCGAGCTGCATCGCGCCGATCGAGCCCATGCCACGGTAGCTCTTGTAGGAGCGGCCCTGGAACAGTTCGACTTCACCGGGAGATTCCTCGGTGCCGGCGAACATCGAGCCGAGCATCACGGTGGACGCGCCGGCGGCCAGCGCTTTGGGGATATCGCCCGAGTAACGGATGCCGCCATCGGCGATCAGCGGGATCTCGTCCTTCAGCGCGGTGGCGACCAGGTCGATCGCGGTGATCTGCGGCACGCCGACGCCTGCGACCACGCGGGTGGTGCAGATCGAGCCGGGGCCCACGCCGACCTTGACCGCGTCCACGCCCACGTCGAGCAGCGCGCGCGCCGCCTCGCCGGTGACGATGTTGCCGGCGATCACCTGCACCTGCGGGTAGCGCTTCTTGACCCAGCCGGCGCGTTCGATCACGCCCTGCGAATGGCCGTGCGCGGTGTCCACCACCAGCACGTCGACGCCGGCGTCGACCAGCGCGGCCACGCGCTGCTCGGTGTCGCCGCCCACGCCGACCGCGGCACCGACCAGCAGCGCCTCGTGGCTGTCCTTGGCGGCATACGGGTTGTCGCGCGCCTTCTGGATGTCCTTCACGGTGATCAGCCCGCGCAACTGGAACGCGTCGTTGACCACCAGCACCTTCTCGATGCGGTGCCGGTGCAGCAGCTGCAGCACCTCGTCCTGGCTGGCGCCTTCCTTCACCGTGACCAGCTTGTCCTGGCGGGTCATGATGTTGCGCACCGGGTCGTCGGGCTTGCGCTCGAAGCGCATGTCGCGGCTGGTGACGATGCCGACCAGCTTGCTGCCCTCGACCACCGGCACCCCGGAGATGTTGTGCGCATGGGTCAGCCGCAGCACCTCGCGAATCGAGGTGTCCGGGCCCACGGTGATTGGGCTGCGGATCACGCCCGCCTCGAACTTCTTCACCAGGCGCACTTCGGCGGCCTGCTGCTCGGCGGTCATGTTCTTGTGGATGATGCCGATGCCGCCGTTCTGCGCCATGGTGATGGCCAGCCGCGCCTCGGTGACGGTGTCCATCGCGGCCGACACGATCGGAATGTTCAAACGCAGGTTGCGGGTGAAGCGGGTGGAGGTGTCGACGTCGCGGGGAAGCACGACGGAATGGCCCGGAACGAGGTAAACGTCGTCGTAGGTCAGGGCCTCGGCGAGGATGCGCATGCGAAAAGTCCCGCTGCAAAGAGGGAATTATACGCGCCCTGCCGGTGGGCTCGCCAGACGTGCTGCTTAATGCAGCAACAACCGACGCGTCAGGCGACCCGACGCGGTGTCGTGCGCGCTTCCGCCGCCTCCAGCGTGTTCTCCATCAGCGTGGCCACCGTCATCGGGCCGACGCCGCCGGGCACCGGGGTGATCCAGCTGGCGCGTTCGGCGGCCGGCGCGAATTCCACGTCGCCGACCAGCCTGCCGTCGTCGAGCCGGTTGATGCCCACGTCGATCACCACGGCGCCAGGCTTGATCCATTCGCCCTTCACCAGCCCCGGCTTGCCCGCGGCGACGATCATGATGTCGGCCTGGCGCACGTGGCTTTCCAGGTCACGGGTGAACTTGTGGCAGCAGGTGGTGGTGCAGCCGGCGATCAGCAGCTCCAGCACCAGCGGGCGGCCCACGTGGTTGGACACGCCGATCACCACCGCGTGCTGGCCGCGCACCGGGCGATCGGTGTGGCCGAGCAGGGTCATCACGCCCTTCGGCGTGCACGGGCGCAGGCCGAAACGGCGCAAGGCCAGCCGACCCACATTGATCGCCTGGAAGCCGTCGACGTCCTTGTTGGGGTCGATGCGATCGACCAGCGCATCCTCGTCGATGTGTTGCGGCAGCGGCGACTGCACCAGGATGCCGTGCACGTCCGGGTCGGCATTGAGCCGGTCGATCAGGGCGAACAGTTCGTCCTGGCTGGTCGTCGACGGCAGGTCGTAGCCGAACGAACGGAAGCCCACCTGCTGGCAGGCCCTGCGCTTGTTGCGGACATAGACCGCGGAGGCTGCGTCGTTGCCCACCAGCACCACCGCCAGTCCCGGCGGGGGCAGGCCCTGCGCGGTCCTGGCAGCGACGCGCAGGCCGACACGCTCCAGCAATTCCTGCGCGATGCGCTTGCCGTCGAGGATGCGTGCGTTCATGGGAGAGGCCTGGCTGCGAAGTCCGCCATTATCCGGGCTTGGCCCGGTGCGCACAAACGGCGCATGCACCCGAAGATCAGCGGGAAGCTCTTAGCGCGTGCGCTTGATCAGCTCGCTGAGCCGCCGCCTTGCCTTGTGCTGCTGTTCCTTGGTCAGCACCTTCTTGCGTCCGGCATACGGGTTCTCACCTTCGCGGAACACGATCCGGATCGGCGTGCCTTCCAGCTTGTAGCGCTTGCGGAAGAAGTTCTCGAGGTAACGCTGGTAGGCCGGTGCGATGTGCTTGGTGCGGCTGCCGTGGATGACGATGGTCGGCGGATTGGTGCCGCCCGGGTGCGCGAAACGCAGCTTCGGCGCATGACCGTTCACCAGTGGCGGCTGGTAGCTCTCGTAGGCTTTTTCCAGTGCCTTGGTGAGGTCGGAGGAGACCAGCTCTTTGGTCGCCGACGCATGTGCGCGCACCACTGCACGCATCAGTTCGCGCAGGCCGGAGCCGTGCAGTGCGGAGATCTGCACCTGCTTGGCCCAGTCGACGAACACCAGTCGCCGGTCCAGCGCGCGGCGACATTCGTCGCGCTGGTACGAGTCCATGTCGTCCCACTTGTTGATCGCGATGACCAGCGCCCTGCCCTCGTCGATCGCGTAGCCGATCAGGGTGAGATCCTGGTCGGCAAGGTTCTCGCGGGCATCGATCATCACCACCACGACCTGGGCGGCGGCGATCGATTGCAGCGTCTTGATGACGCTGAACTTCTCCACCGCCTCCTCGACCCGCGCCTTGCGCCGGATGCCGGCGGTGTCGATCAGCGTGTAGCGCTTGCCGTCGCGCTCCAGCGGCACCCGGATCGGATCGCGGGTGGTGCCGGCGACGTCGGAGACGATCAGCCGCTCCTCGCCCAGCAGGCGATTGATCAGGGTCGACTTGCCGGCGTTCGGACGGCCAACGATGGCCACGCGGATGCTGCCGTCCTCGCCCTCGGCTTCCGCCGCGGCTTCCCGGTCGGCCGGCAGCAGCGGCAGCAGTACCCGCAGAAAATCGTCGGTACCGCGGTTGTGCGCTGCCGACAGCGGCAAGGTGGCACCGATGCCGAACGCGAAGAACTCGGCCATGACGGCCTGTTCGTCGAGGCCGTCGGTCTTGTTGACCGCCGCCACGATCGGTTTGCCGCTGCGCCGCAGTTCGGCCAGGATCGCGTCGTCCTGCGGCAGCAGGCCGTCGCGGGCGTCGACCACAAACACCAGCACGTCCGCTTCGTCGATCGCCAGGCGCACCTGCCTGGCGGTCAGCACGTCCATGGCCTCGTCGATGCCGGACAGACCACCGGTGTCGACCACCACGAAGGGCCGTTCACCGGTACGGCAGATGCCGTAGTGGCGGTCGCGGGTGACGCCCGGCATGTCGGCCACCAGGGCGTCGCGGCTGCGCGTCAGCACGTTGAAAAGGGTCGACTTGCCGACATTCGGGCGACCAACCAGTGCGACGACGGGCAGCATGAGGAGCGCTTCGTTCCGGCGATCAGTGCGCGGACAGACGGTAGGCGCCGATGCGGCCCTCGACGTCCTCGACGTACACGATGTCGCCCACCACCAGCGGTTGTGCGCGGATCGCCTTCTTCGACAGGCGCTCGCGTGCGGCCAGCGCGCCGTCGCCGGTCTGCAGCCAGTGCACGTAGCCTTCCAGGTCGCCGACCACGACGTAGTTGCCCTGCACCGCCGGGCCGCTGAGCCAGCGGTATTTCAGTGCATCGTTCTTCCACATGTCGGCGCCGCCATTCTTGTCGAATGCCCACACCACCGAGGCGTCGTTGACGCCAAAGACCGCATGGTCGTTGACCGCCAGCGACTCGAAGCTGGAGAACGGATGCGTCCACAACGGGCGGCCGCTGGGGCCGTCGACCGCCGCCACGTTGCCGTGATAGGCGGTGCCGTAGAGCGTGCTGCCGTCCAGCAGGATCGCGCCGTCCGCGTCGTTCAGGCGGTCGATTTCGGTACGGCCTTCGCCGCTGGCCAGTTTCTGTTCCCACAGCTTCCCGCCATTGTCCTGGCGCAGGGCGACCAGCTTGCCGTCGTCGCTGCCGAAGAACAGCACGCCGTTGGCTGCCAGCAGCGCGCCGTTGCCGCGCAGGCTGAGCAGCGGCACGGTGCCCTGGTCGTAGACCCAGCGGCGCTGGCCGGTCGCGGCGTCCAGCGCGTAGACGCGGCCGTCGCCGGTACGCACCACGACCATGTCGCCGACGATCACCGGCGACGCCAGCACTTCGCTGCTCACCTCGACGTCCCAGCGCGGACTGCCGTCTTTCGCATTCACCGCGTAGACGTGGCCGTCCAGCGTGCCGACGGCGAGCAGGTCGCCATTGACGGCAGGCCCGCCGGCGTACTGGACGTCCTTGCGTTTCTTGTCGCCCCAGCCGAACCAGCCGTGGGTGCGCGAGCTCTTCGACCACAGGTTCTTGCCGCTGGTGGCATCGATCGCGACCAGCTTGCCGTCCGTGCTGGCGGCGTAGAGCACGCTGTCGACCACGGTCGGGCGCAGGCGTGCGCCGCTCGTGCCGGCACCGTCACCCACGCTGGTTCGCCACAGGCGGGTGACCTGCAAGGTCGGCTTGAAGTCCTTGGCCAGCGGAGTCGGCGGCTGGACGTTTTCCTTCTTGAACGAATGGCACCCGGCGAGGGTTACCAGCGAAGCCAGCGCGATCAGCAAGGCACGTTTGATCATTTCAGGTTTCATGCACCCTGCTTCCCGGCCGTGGCCAAATCATCGAGTTTCATCTGCAAGGCGCCGCGTTGCGGCGCTTCCTCGCCCAGTGCCGTCAGGGCCGTCTGGTAGGCCTTGCGTGCTTCGTCCGAGCGTCCAAGCTTGACCAGCACATCACCGCGGAGTTCCTGCACCAGCCCCTGGTAGCTGTCAGCCGGGATGCGGTCCAGCGTGGCCAGCGCCTGCTTGCCGTGGTCGCGGGCCAGTTCCACCTGCGCGATACGCAGCAGCGTCAGCGACTTCAGCGGGGATGCACCGGCATGGCTCTCAGCCCACTCCAGCGACGACTCGGCCTTGTCCAGCTGGCCGGCCTGGACCTGCTGCTTGGCGCGCTCGCTGACCGCAAATACGGCAAATGGCGACTTCGCGTAATCCTTCATCAGTTGATCGGTCAGCTGCGAGGCGGTGTCCGCCTTGCCGGACGCCTGCGCAATCTGGATCTGCTGATAGAGCTGCGAAGCCTGCCCCTCGTTGCGCGCCTGATGGTTGCGCCATTGCTGCCAACCGAAGATGCCGACCAGGCCGATCGCGATGCCGACGACGATCGACATGCCATTGTCGCGCAGCCACTTCTGAACCAGCTCGCTCTGTTCGTACTTGTCGTATTCTTCAAATGCCATGCAATCACCATTCAAGAGGCCGCCCACACGCAGACGCGGGTACGGGCCGGTGCGGTAACCAAGGGAAAAAGCCGCTTGCGCCCGCTCGTTGCCGAGCGAACCGAGTGGGCAAGCATAACCGAAATGGGCCGCACGCAGCGGCCCGAGCGGTGATCAAAGGCTGGTGGCTGAGGCCTTGCCGTCCTGCATCTGCAGGCGGAAATGGGCAACGTTGGCGCGCCGGAAATCGTCCAAGCCGATCGAGTTGCCATCGATGCTGACCTGCGCACCGCTGGCGTTGCCGATGCGCACGTCCAGCGGCTGATCGCTGTGCCAGGTCTTGCTGCTGCCGGCGGCGAGCAGGCCGTACTCCAGCCGTGTGCCGTCGGCCTGTGTCACTTCCACCCAACTGGCCGAAGACAGGCTGAGGCTCAGGCTGTGGCCGCCGGCACCGCTGTTCGCGACCGGCGCGACCTGCCGCGCCGGCGGCGGCAGGCTGGCGCTTTCCAGGTTCGGGAACGGTGCCATCGAGGCCAGCAGCGGTTGCTCCTGTCCCGGCGGCGGTGGCGTCCTGGGCGATGCCTGCGGAATCGGTGCGCTGGCCGGCGCGTCGGTCGCCACTGCATCCGTGGCGCGTGTTTCCATCTGGGCGACCGGTGCGGCATCGAGTGGCGCAAGGTGGCTGAGGTCACGATCCAGCGTGCCGCGTACGCCCAGCCAGATCATCGGCACCACGATCACCGCGGTCAGCACGACGTAGGTGGCGGCCGTGGCGTAGCGATCCAGCAGGAAGCGCGAATGAGAGATGCCGCCGGTGGCCACCAGCGGCGGTTCGATCTGCTTGATGCGATCGAGCTCGACCTGGATCGACGCCTCGTTGATACCCAGGTGGTGGCCGTACTTGCGGATATAGCTGGCCAGATAGATCTTGGAGTCGATGCCGTCGTACTGGTCGCGCTCGAGCTGGCGCAGTACCCGGGCCGGCAACTTCAGCCCGTGGGCGCAGGCTTCCAGATCCAGACCCTGGGCTTCACGTGCCGCATGCAGACGACTGCCGAAACTCACCGTGTGGGGGCCTGTCGAGGACACATCCATGTTGAGCAAATTGATACCGAACAGCCCGGGCTCGTCTGGACGCTGGTCGGTCGATGGAGACTGCATGGAGGTCATGGGCTGGCAGTGGTGTCTAGGGTGTGCGCCTGCTCCGAATCCGGGAACTGGCTGAGCAATCGCTTGCTGTAGGTACGGGCACCTTCCGGGTTGCCCAGACGGATTTCGATGTCGTGGCCGAGCTTGAGCGACGCGGCCGTCGGCTGGCCCAGCGCATCGAACCGCTGGAGGAAAGCCCTGGCGCGAAATGCATCCTTGTTCAGATAAAGCGTGTTTGCAAGCTGGAAGAGTGCCTCCGCATTCTTGGGATTTCTTGCGATGGCGTCACGAAAACTCGCTTCGGCCCCGCTGGCGTCGTCGGCGCGCAACTGGCAGACGCCGGCGTTGGTCAGCGCCACGTCGGGGGTCTGGTAGAACGGATCGGCGACGGCTTTCTGGAAATACTGCTTTGCCTCGGCGATTTTCCCGGTATGGCAAAGGAAGACGCCGAGGTTGTTGTTCGGTGCACCCCTGGCCGGTTCCAGCGCCACGGCCTTGCGGTAATGCTGCTCGGCTTCGGGCAGCTTGTTGATGCGCTCGTACAGCACCGCGATCACGGTGTGCGCCGGTGCGTAATTGGGGTCGAATTGCAGCGCCTTGGTCAGCTTTTCCAGCGCGGTCTGCAGGTCGCCGTTGGTCATGTAGCGCTGGCCCAGCTCGGTATGGATCCGGGCGGCGTCCTCGGCCTGCTCCGCCTTGCTGGTCTGCGGCATGCTCTTGCCCAGCGAGCTGCTGTCCGTATGTGTGGTGATGCAGCCGGCCAGCGGCAACAGCAGGCTGAAGATCACGACCCGGTCAAATCGCATGCGTTGCCCCCTCGTCCTGCCGTTTGCGGATATCGGCGCTGCGCCGGGTGCGGTCGGTGACCTGTCCGGCCAGCTGGCCGCAGGCAGCATCGATGTCGTCGCCGCGGGTGCGCCGCAGCATGGTCAGCACGCCGGCATTCAGCAGCTGCGTCTGGAACGCGTGGATGTCGGCGGCGTCAGAGCGCTTGAACTGGGTGCCCGGGAAAGGATTGAACGGGATCAGGTTGACCTTGCACGTCGGCAGCTTGCGCATCAGCTTGATCAGCTGGCGGGCGTGCTCGGGCTGGTCGTTGACGCCCTGCATCAAGGTGTACTCGAAAGTGATCGAGGTGCGCGGCTTGCGCGCAATCCAGCGCTGGCAGGCTGCCAGCAGCTCGGCGATCGGATAGCGCTTGTTGATCGGCATCAGCTCGGTGCGCAGCTCGTCGTTGGCGGCGTGCAGCGACACCGCCAGCGATACGTCGATGGCCTCCGACAACTGGTCGATCAGCGGTACCAGGCCGGCGGTGGACAGCGTGACGCGCTTGGCCGCCAGACCGAAGCCCAGGTCGTCGCGCATCAACTTCATCGCCTTCAGCACGTTGTCGAAATTGGCCAGCGGCTCACCCATGCCCATCATCACCACATTGGTGATGCGCCGGTTCTGGTGGGTGACGTTGCCCAGGTACTTCGCCGCCACCCACACCTGGCCGATGATCTCGGCGGTGGACAGGTTGCGGTTGAAGCCCTGCGCGCCGGTCGAGCAGAACTGGCAGTTCAGCGCGCAACCGATCTGCGAGGAGACGCACAGCGTGCCGCGGGTCGGCTCGGGGATGTACACCGTCTCGATCGCATTGCCGCTGTCCATGCCCAGCAGCCACTTGTGCGTGCCGTCGGTGGCCACCTTGTCCAGCAGCGTCTTCGGCGCGCCGATGTAGCAGGCCTCGGTGAGCTTGGCGCGCAGCGCCTTGCCCACGTCGGTCATGTTCTCGAAGTCGTCTTCCAGGTCGTGGTAGATCCACTTCATCACCTGCTCGGCGCGATACGGCTTCTCGCCGAGCTGCGTGAAGAAATCACGCAGCCCCTGGCGATCGAAGTCGAGCAGGTTGACCTTGTTCGAGCTGGCGACGACTTGTTGCATGGTTACCTTGAAACCACATCCGTCGCCGCGAAGAAATAGGCGATCTCCACCTTGGCGGTCTCGACCGCGTCGGAACCGTGCACGGCATTGGCGTCGATCGACTCGGCGAAGTCGGCGCGGATCGTGCCCTTGGCCGCTTCCTTCGGGTTGGTGGCGCCCATCAGGTCGCGGTGGGCGAGCACGGCGTTCTCGCCTTCCAGCACGCTGATCATCACCGGGCCGGAGATCATGAACTCGACCAGGGCCTTGAAGAACGGGCGCTCGCGATGCACGGCATAGAAGCCTTCGGCCTCGGCGCGCGACAGCTGCTTCATGCGCGCGGCGACGATCTTCAGGCCGGCCTTTTCAAAGCGTGCGTAGATTTCACCGATGACGTTCTTGGCAACGGCATCGGGCTTGATGATGGAAAGAGTGCGCTCCAGCGCCATACGGGTCTGCTCCGGAAAAACGGATGGATGGGGAAAAAGGCGTGGCCGCTCGGGCCGGCAAAATCGGCTAATTCCGACATGGATTGCGGATTTAGCTCAGGAAAGTTTGACAGATTCTAACTCATACGCAAGTCGGCGGACGTTTGCAACAAACGCCCGTTTGACGGCTGCCGAGCTGTCCGCGTATGCTCAAACGATCGTTTGAACCGGCCCGTGGCCGATGGATGATTCCGCCCGTGAACAGCTCCGGCTCAACCAAGGAACGGATACTCGGCGCCGCCGAGCTCCTGTTCGCCCAGCGCGGCTTCGACGGGGCCTCGCTGCGCCAGCTCACTGCCGCGGCCGGGGTCAATCTGGCCGCGGTCAATTACCACTTCGGTTCCAAGGACAAGCTGGTCGAGGAAGTGTTCCGGCGCCGGCTGGACGCGTTGAACGAACGCCGACTGACGGCACTCGCCAAGATCGCCGGTGCCGAAGACAGCACCCTCGAGGACGTGCTGGAAGCGTTCATCCGCCCCGCCCTGGACCTGTCGCACGACGACAGCGGCGCCTTGTTCATGCGCGTGCTGGCACGCGCGTTCGCCGAGCACGACGACACCCTGCGCCAGTTCCTTTCCGCGAACTACGGCCACGTGATGCGCCAGTTCACCGCCGAGTTCGCGCGCCTGCTGCCGCAGCTGAGCAAGGAAGAGCTGTACTGGCGCATCGACCTGGTCACCGGTGCACTGACCCACGCGATGTCCGGCTTCGGCATGATCCAGCGCAAGAGTGACGTCAGCGAACACGTCCATCGCGAACAGACCGCGCAGCACCTGATCCGCTTCGCCATCGCCGGCCTCAGCCATCCCTGATCCACTTGCCCCACCTCTTTTGCATCCTCGGAGAAGCCAATGACCGCTGCATCCTCACCCACTTCAGCGCTGCGCATCCGCAAGGCCGCCGTGCTGGGCGCCGGTGTCATGGGCGCGCAGATCGCCGCGCACCTGACCAACGCCGGCGTCGAAACCGTGCTGTTCGACCTGCCGGCGAAGGACGGCCCGAAGAGCGGCATCGCGCTGAAGGCGATCGCCAACCTGGCCAAGCTGTCGCCTGCCCCGCTGGCCGACAAGAACCTCGCCGGCGCGATCATCCCGGCCAACTACGACGACGATCTCGACCACCTGAAGGACGTCGACCTGGTGATCGAGGCGATCGCCGAGCGGATGGACTGGAAGCTGGATCTCTACAAGAAGATCGCCGGCCACCTGTCGAAGACCGCGATCATCGCCTCCAACACCTCCGGCCTGTCGATCAACACGCTGGCCGAGGCGCTGCCGGAAGAAATGCGCCATCGCTTCTCCGGCGTGCACTTCTTCAACCCGCCGCGCTACATGCACCTGGTCGAACTGATCCCGACCCGGCTCACCGACCAGAACGTGATCGACGGCCTCGAAGCCTTCCTCGTCACCACCGTCGGCAAGGGTGTGGTGATCGCCCGCGACACCCCCAACTTCATCGGCAACCGCATCGGCGTGTTCTCGATGCTGGCCACCATGCACCACACCGAGCAGTTCAAGCTCGGCTTCGACACCGTCGATGCGCTGACCGGCCCGGCCGTGGGCCGCCCCAAGAGCGCCACCTACCGCACCGCCGACGTGGTCGGCCTGGACACCATGGCCCACGTCATCAAGACCATGGCCGACACCCTGCCCGACGATCCGTGGCACGCATACTTCAAGGCGCCGGTGTGGCTGGCCGGGCTCATTGAAAAGGGCGCACTGGGCCAGAAGAACGGCGCCGGCTTCTACAGGAAGGCCGGCAAGGACATCGTGGTGCTGGACGTGGCGAAGCAGGACTATCGCCCGTCCGAGCAGAAGCCGTCGGATGAAGTCGCCGCGCTCCTGGCGATCAAGGATCCGGCCGAGAAGTTCGGCAAGCTGCGCGCATCAAACGATCCGCAGGCACAGTTCCTGTGGGCCACCTTCCGCGACCTGTTCCATTACACCGCCTACCACCTGGCCGACATCGCTGACACCGCGCGCGACGTGGACTTCGCGATCCGCTGGGGCTACGGCTGGAAGCTCGGCCCGTTCGAGACCTGGCAGGCCGCCGGCTGGCAGCAGGTCGCCGGCTGGATCGCCGAGGACATCGCCGCCGGCAAGGCGATGAGCAAGGCGCCGCTGCCCGCCTGGGTCACCGACGGCCGCAGCGGCGTGCATGGCAAGGCCGGCTCGTGGTCGGCCAGCGCCAACGCCGACAAGCCGCGCTCGCCGCATCCGGTCTATCGGCGCCAGCTGTTCCCCGATCCGATCCTCGGCGAGAAGTTCGATACCGGAAGCACGGTGTGGGAGAACGACGGCGTGCGCCTGTGGACGCTGGGCGACGACGGCATCGGCATCATCTCGTTCAAGACCAAGATGCACACGGTCAACGACCACGTGCTCGACGGCATCCAGCACGCCCTCGGCATCGCCGAGGAGAAGCTCAAGGCGGTGGTGATCTGGCAAGACTCCGAGCCGTTCTCCGCCGGCGCCGACTTGAAGGGCGCGCTCGGCCTGCTGCAGGCCGGCAAGTTCGACGACTTCGAGAAGATGGTCGCCAACTTCCAGCGCACCAGCATGCGCATCAAGCACTCGCTGGTGCCGGTGGTCGCCGCCGTGCGCGGCTTGGCGCTGGGCGGCGGCTGCGAGTTCCAGATGCATTCGGCGCGCACCGTCGCGGCACTGGAAAGCTACATCGGCCTGGTCGAGGCCGGCGTCGGCCTGCTGCCCGCCGGCGGCGGCCTGCATGAACTGGCCGTGCGCGCCGCGAAGGCGAACCCGGCCGATCCGTTCGAGGAACTGAAGAAGGTGTTCGAAACCGTGGCGATGGCCAAGGTCTCCGCCAGCGCATTCGAGGCAAAGAACCTGGGCCTGCTGCGCGACAGCGACGTGGTCGTGTTCAACGCCTACGAGCTGCTCTACGTGGCCAAGCAGGTCGCCAATGCCCTGGCCGAATCCGGCTATCGTCCGCCGCTGTACGCCCGCGCCATCCCGGTGGCCGGCGACGTCGGCACCGCCACCTTCAAGGCCTCGCTGGCCAACCTGCAGGCCGGCTACTTCGCCTCGGAACATGACGTGAACATCGCCACCCGCATCGCCGACACCCTGTGCGGCGGTGTGATCGAACGCGGCTCGGCGGTCGACGAAGAGTGGCTGCTGGCGCTGGAACGCAAGCATTTCGTGGAGCTGGCGCAGACCGAAAAAACCCAGGCCCGCATTGCGCACACCATGACCACCGGCAAACCGCTGAGGAATTGACGGAGACGGACGGCTAGACATCCATCCCGAACCACTTCGTCATTCCCAAGGATCAAATCCCATGACCAAGCAAGTGCAAGAAGCCTACATCGTCGCCGCCACCCGCACCCCGGTCGGCAAGGCGCCGCGCGGCGTATTCCGCAACACCCGCCCCGACGACATGCTCGCCCACGTGATCCGCGCCGTGATGGCGCAGGCACCCGGCATCGACCCGCACCAGATCGGCGACGTCATCATCGGCTGCGCCATGCCCGAGGCCGAGCAAGGCATGAACGTGGCGCGCATCGGCCTGCTCTTGGCCGGCTTGCCCGACACCGTGCCCGGCGTCACCGTCAACCGTTTTTGCTCCTCCGGCCTGCAGTCGGTGGCGATGGCCGCCGACCGCATCCGCCTGGGCCTGGACGACCTGATGCTCGCCGGCGGCACCGAGAGCATGAGCATGGTGCCGATGATGGGCCACAAGATCGCGATGAATCCGGCGATCTTCAACGACGAGAACATCGGCATCGCCTACGGCATGGGCATCACCGCCGAAAACGTGGCCAAGCAGTGGAAGGTCAGCCGCGAACAGCAGGATGCGTTCTCGGTGGAGAGTCATCGCCGGGCACTGGCCGCGCAGGCTGCCGGCGAGTTCAACGACGAGATCAGCCCGTTCGCGCTGGATGACCACTACCCGAACCTCGCCACCCGCGGCATCGTTACCGACAGCCGCCGCATCGACAGCGACGAAGGCCCGCGCGCCGGCACCACCATGGAAGTGCTGGCCAAGCTGAAGACCGTGTTCCGCAACGGCCAGTTCGGTGGCACCGTCACCGCCGGCAACTCCTCGCAGATGTCCGACGGCGCCGGCGCCGTGCTGCTGGCCAGCGAAAGAGCGATCAAGGAATACAACCTGCAGCCGCTGGCCCGCTTCGTCGGCTTCTCCGTCGCCGGCGTGCCGCCGGAAGTGATGGGCATCGGTCCGAAGGAAGCGATTCCCAAGGCACTCAAGCAGGCCGGCCTCAACCGCGACCAGCTCGACTGGATCGAGCTCAACGAAGCGTTCGCCGCCCAGGCGCTCGCCGTGATGGGCGACCTCGGTCTCGACCCGGACAAGGTCAACCCGCTTGGCGGCGCCATCGCGCTGGGCCACCCGCTCGGTGCCACCGGCGCCGTGCGCATCGCCACGCTGGTGCACGGCATGCGCCGGCGCAAGCAGAAGTACGGCATGGTGACCATGTGCATCGGCACGGGCATGGGCGCGGCGGGCATCTTCGAAGCGCTCTGATTTTTCGCTCGTCATGTCGGCGAAGGCCGGCATCCAGTGCCTTTCGCTGAAACAATAACGGCGCCGTATCGCTACGGCGCCGTTGCTCTTTCAGCAAGGCGAGGTCACGCAGGTTGGGGGCATCGCGAACCCAACAACCCGGCCAACCCGGCGCCTCGCCTGGATTCGCTTCGCTGGCCCCAGCCTAGCGGGCTGCGATCGCGTGAATCACGGCTTGCTTGCAAGCTCCGCGCATTGTCCCTGGGCGCAATCGAAGTCGACCTTGATGCCGCGGCCCACGACGACCGGCACGTTCACATGCTTGACGACGGGACGGCCGTCCTCTTCCAGCGTCACCGTGTAAACACCGACCGGCAGCGGGCCGATACGGTAGCGGCCTTTGGCATCCACCTGGGCCTGGCGCTGGACTCCGGTCGCCGTGTTGTGCGCCGTGATGGTGTCGCCCGCCGGCGCCTTTCCGAAGACATTGCCCGCGGTGGCTTGTGCGTAGACCGAGGCCGATCCCGCCGCACCACACATGCCGATGACAGTCGCCATCGCCAGACTCCGGAGCGAGAAACCGCGGCGATGCCGTGGAGGGTTGCTTGAGAGGGAGCTGTTGTTGCTCATGGGATTTTCCTGATTCCGTTTGACTGTGGGGACATGAGCCCGCCAGACCGTTTGGCAGTCCGCTCATGGGGAAGTTCGGGACGGTTTTGTCCGCCCGCCGGGCCTGGGGATGGCTGACGGCAGGCATCGCTTCGCTCTCCGTCCTCGGCCACCCGGTAAATGACCGACGCCACAAACCGGATGGCCGAGCGCAGCCTACGCCGGCGTCAGGTGGCCGTTGAAGGGTCAGAGGTCATTGGAGGCCGGAAGTCACGGCCCCATGAAAGCCGGCGACAGTGCACATGCTTCTTCCTGCAGAACCAGGCGAACAGGTTCAGCCCTTCTTCGGCGACGGCTTGACCGGCCAGGGCGCAGCGCGCCAGCAGGCGTTGTAGAAGTCCTTGATGGCGTGCCGGGCGGGATAGAGCACGAAGGTGGCGCCGTAGCGGAACGCGCTGCGCCTGCCGCCGACCCAGGCGCCGAGGGAGTGTGACGAAAGCAGGTGCCCCAGCTCGGCCGGCGGATAGGGCCGGGTTATCACGACGGCGTCATCGACGGCGCGGGCTGCACCGCGCGGCTCGACCAGCACTTCCTGGCGATCGACCTCGAAATACGATCGCGTTTCGTGCGCCACGATCTGCCTGGCACGGGTTGCGCCCACCAGATCGTACGCGGTCAGCGTCACGCTGCCCGGCCGGCATTGCAGGACGAGCCGATGGCTGCCGTCGCGGTCATCCTGCTGGAGGTCCAGGAAAGGCGCCGGCGGCAGAAGCCAGCTTTTCGTCTTGAGGGGAAGTCGGCCATTGTTGGCCAGGCCGGCGACGGTCATCTGATCCGCGGTCAGCCAGGTCGGCGAGTCACCCGGTGACGTCGGCGCCAGAGCGAGCCCGTCGAGATCGATGCCCATGCTCTTCAGGTATGCATCCGCCTCGCCGCTCTCCGACTGGTTCGGTGCGGCGCCCGCCGCCTGGTGACGGATCAGGCTGATGCGGTCGCTGCCCGTGGGAGCCCACCGGTAAAGGCCGCCGAAATAGGCATAGGTACAGGCTCCGCTGCAGACGGCCGCCTTGATGCCCCGATACCCGGCACGGCCTTTGTGCCGCGGTGTTCCCAGATGCGTCGTCATCGCGCCGGCGCGAAACAGCCGTCCCAGCGCCATGCCGGCAGCCAGGTCGCCCAGCCCGGAATTCAGGTAGACATCGGACCCGGGCGGAATCTTCCCCGACTTCACCAACGTCTCGAACCGCTGCGGCGCGTCGGCGTCGATCACGCCATACAGATAGATCTGCGGCGCCCCGGCGATCATTACCGTCATGCGGTCGTCGTTGACCTGGATGACCATCTGCGGCGGGGTTGCGTTCCCGCTGCCACGTGCCGTGGTGCCGTGGGCAGGCACCGTGCCCGCCAGACCCGCGATGAGCAACAACAAACCCCGACATGCCATGTGGGTACGCGCCCTGCTCCAGCAGGCGGTGTTTTCGGATTTGCCGTATCGCACTACTGCTCCCGCGCTTCAAACGATGGAGTTTTAGGGGCTCAAGATGTCCTGCAGGTGAACACGGGATCGCGGCTCTCGTCGTTACCGCGAGGCGCCCAGGCAAGCGCCGCCCGTGTCGGGTTCACGGGTTCGCCCCGATCGTCCCCGCTGCCGCATCATCGGCCTCCCCCAGCAGCCTGCCCAGTGCTGCACCCAGCGCAAGATCATCCAGCACCCCGAAATGCTGCTCGCGCAATCTTCCCTGCGCATCGATCAGCATCAGCGTGGGCGTGCCTTGCATGGCGTAGGCGCGCATCGTCAGCGGCAACGGGTCGCCATCGGCGTACGCGTCCACGCCGACGGGGAACGCATAGCGGTATTCGTACAGAAACGCTTCCAACGCCAGCGGCCCTTGCGCCTCGTGATGCTCGAACACCGTATGCAGCCCGATCACCGCCACGCGGTCGGCAGGAAAAGTCTGCCGCACGCGCTGCATCTGCGGCAGCGCGTGCACGGCGCAACCCGGACACAGCATCTGGAAAGCGTGCGCGACGACCACGCGGCCGCGCAAATCGGCCAGGGTCAGCGGCGCGCTGTTGAACCAGCGCGACACCTGCCACGGTGGCGCAAGCTGCCCTGTCGTCATGGTCTGCCTCCCGGAATGGAATGCTTCGAGTTTGTGCGTTCTGCGGGTGGTTCACAAACGCGGGCGTCGTGCGTGGCGAAACTCGCTGCGGGCAGCGCAGCACGATGCGCAGGATCTGAAAAGTCTGGCCGGTTTCAGACCACTCGCGGCATTGCCAGCATGTTCATCACCAACCGGATCATGGTGTCCTTCTGTGCCGGGTCGGATTCGGCGACCAGCAAGGCCAGTGCAGCCAGACCGATGTCGTTGATCACCGGTATACCGACCGCATCCAGCAGGCGGCCATTGCGGTTGAGAAAGTCCACGAACAGAAATGCGCCGCTACGCTTGTTGCCATCGCTGAACGGGTGATTCTTGATCACGAAGTACAGAAGGTGCGCCGCCTTGGCCTCCACCGTGGGATAGGCTGGCTCACCAAACACGCTCTGGTCCAAGTTGCCCATCAGCGCGTCGAACGCGTCTCCGCGCTCCTGTGCGAACAGTGCGGTGGCTTCGCCGCGAGCTATGAGATTGGCCTTGAGGTCGGCCAGCGCAGCACGTGCTTCGGCCATGGATGGCAACGTGCCACCGGGTTGTGCGGCCGGCTCGGCCAGCAAGCCCTCGTCGTAGCGCTGCAATAGCAGAAAGGTCTGCGCGTAGCGGCTGACGATATTCAGCAGTCCGCGACTGGTATCCAGCCGCAGCTCCGGGCTCTGTGCGGCCCTGCCCACCAGCTGCAGCATGGCCGTCAACTCGCGCGCATTGGCCTCGAACCGCTCGTCATTGTGGCGGGCGTTCAGATGCTCGCGCAGCACCTTGGTGGCCCACTGACGAAAGCGCGTACCTTGCACCGAGTTGACCCGATAACCCACCGACAGGATCGCATCGAGGTTGAAATACTCGACCTGATAGGTCTTGCCATCGGCGGCAGTTGTTGCATTTTTTGCAACAACTGAAAATCGCTCCAACTCGCCATCCTTGAATACATTGCGAAGATGGCGAGAAATCACCGATTTGTCGCGGCCAAACAGTTCCGCAATCTGGTTCAAGGCCAGCCACAGCGTATCGCCGCGCAGCTGCACTTCGACGCGCTGGCCGTCGGCAGACTGATAAAGCAGGATCTCGTTGCTGGTCTCGTTCACAGCTGGCCTCCTCGGCGATGTATCCGAGGATAGCCGGGAGAACACCGCGAGTCTGCCACTGCGCAACGGCCGAGACACGCCAAGACGCTTACCGACATCTGCGGTCGGTCAGGTCAGTTTGTGGCCCAGCCAGCTTGACGACACCAACGTGGAGCCGGAACATTTCCGGCCGACGGCTCGCCGCGTACCCCACAGCCAGGAAGCTCCGCTCATGCGCATCCATGGCACGTTGACCCAATGGAATGACGATCGCGGATTCGGTTTCATCGCGCCGGCGCAGGGCACCGAGGAGATTTTCGTGCATGTTTCCGCCTTTCCGCGGGACGGTATCCGCCCCCGCATTGGCGAACTCGTCTCCTTCGAGATCGACCTGCGCGGCGATGGCAAGAAGCGGGCGGTACGCATCATGCGCCCCGGCAGCAGAACAAGATCGCGTCCCGCACGCCGGATGCAATCAACGACAACCCGCCAAGGCACATTTGCCATGATTGCCGGCCTGCTGATGCTTGCTGCCAGCAGCTGGTACGGCTACTCGCGGTTCGCCACGGACCGCACTCAGCCACCTGCTCCGGCAGCACGCGCGATCCAGACACTGCCTATCGCGCCCGCGCAAGCCTTTACCTGCGACGGCCGCACCCAGTGTTCCCAGATGACCTCATGCGCCGAGGCCACCTTTTTCATCAAGCAGTGCCCGGGCACGCAGATGGACGGCGACGGCGATGGGAAGCCTTGCGAAAGTCAGTGGTGCGGGGGTAGTTGGGCCGATTGACGAACGCTACAGGATCACGACGCGGCTGCTGGATTAAGTGGCGCTGCCCCGGAAACGGGAACGACGCCGTTGTGATGCGGCGCCGTTCTCGTATCAGGAAGTAGCTCTGCCCCAGTTACGAGCCGTGGTGTGACGTCAAGTTGACATTCAGATCGGCAATGAGCTGACGCAGGATGTTGTCGACTGCGAGCTTGGTCGACTGTTGCACAGCGTTCTTCATGGCAAACGCGCCGCCCCAGAACATCTTGCCGCCCTGCGTAGTGCCATCGGCCTGGTATACCTTGCTGAAGACATCTTGGTTGCCGCGCCGATAGGTGACTTTGAGTGAGACGTGTGCTCCAAGCTCGACGTAGGTGTAACTCTGCAGGTCGAAAACGAGCAGGCCATCATTGGCGGTGCCGCCCTCAGATTTCGCGAGTTTGCCGAATGCGGCCTGCACATCATGTGACTGCAAGGTATCGTCCAGCACCTGGCCAAACTGCACGACCCACACGTTTGCATAGCCAGCCATCGCGGAGCGGAACTCATAATGATTCGCGACAGTTGCTGGCGAGATCGTGTATTCCGATGCCGCCTTGGTTGATGGAAGCTGTGACGCGCCCTGATTGTTGATCAGGTATTGCGAATAGTCCTTTGCCACATCGTGTCTGATCGAACATCCGGACAGCAGCAAAGCCGCTGCAAATACAGCAAGAAGTGTCTTCATGTTTCCTTGTTCCCCTGTCTTCGTTGTAACTTCAAGAACCGCAACAACACTAGTACTACTTACCGCTCGCGTTGCTGCGCCCGAAACACCCGCCTGACCTCCGGTTCCAGCACATCCACCTGCCGCTTCTGCTGAAACATCGCCCGCTCCCCTGCCCCGAGCTGGCAATTCCGCGACAACGTGTCTGCGCCTTCCGAAGTGGTAGCCAGGAGGTCCTGCACGTTGACGACCACGCTCAGCGTGTCGCCCAGCGGTTCCAGCGCGAGGCAGATGGTGTCGATGGTGGACATGCTGCGGTACTGGCTGCCGCCGACCAGCACCAGCAGGTTGGCGTTGTCGATCCAGACGGCGGACTGCACGCCTTGCAACGGGCGCACGGCGGCGCGGGCGGCTTCGTGGTCGATGCGGCGGGACGCGTCGGCCGGGTGCATGTCGCGCATCAGGTTCTGGTGCATCGCGTCGACGTGCGCCTGCACAGCACGCTGGTCGCCGCTCAGGCCCGCCACCTCGACGCCGGCGAGATGGCCGGCGGTGATCAGCGGGTTCGTGCCCTGGCCGGCCTGTTGCGGTCGGCGTGTAGCGGTGGTCGCTTCCCCGTCTGCCTTGCTGCAGCCAGTCGTGGCGACACAGGTGATGGCGGCGGCGATCAGCCAGCGCTGCATGGTCATCCATTCCCCCCGGAATACCGGCCGAGCATAGCGCAGCGAAAAGGTGATGGCATGCTTTGCCGGCCCTGCGCGATGCTTCCGCTGCCATCGCGGCGCAAGAAATGGAGTGCGCGGCCGGCCACGAAAGGCCGATCCTGATGACTCCACCCAATTGTTGGCACGCCTTCCGGCATAGGCGCCGGAAGGCGCAATGGCGTGTGATGCACAGCCGGCAGGCGACTCCGCGGAAGGCACGGACCGTGGCCGGTATCGAACCGTTTTCAGACTGCGAAGCGAGACCGCCCATGACGATGCACCCGGCAGCACCTCGAACTCCGCACTGGCGCTGCTTGCACCGGCTGGCATGGAGCCTGTCCTGCGCTGCCCTGTTGCCGCTCGCTGCACTGGCGCAGGACGTACCGTCCCGCGCCGTCACGCCGGTGTCCGCAGCGTCGCCGCCGCGCCAGTCGCAGGACGACGCCTGGTGGACCGGGCCGATGCTGGCGAACTCCGCCGCCACCCTGCCGCGCGGCCACGTCCTGATCGAGCCTTATGTCTACGACGTGTCCTCGCCGCACGCCGACGGCTACGGTTCGCTCACCTACATGCTCTACGGCCTCACCGACCGGCTGACGGTCGGCCTGATGCCGGTGCTGGGCTACAACCGCATGGATGGCCCGGGCGACAGCAGCGGGATCGGGCTGGGCGACGTCAGCGTGCAGGCGCAGTACCGGCTGACCGATGTGCCGGCGGGCAGTTCGCGGCCCACGGTCTCGCTGCAACTGCAGGAAACCCTGCCGACCGGCAAGTACGACCGGCTGGGCCGGCGACCCGGCAACGGCCTGGGCAGCGGCGCCACCACCACTACGCTGCAGGTCAACACGCAGACGTATTTCTGGTTGTCCAACGGCCGCATCCTGCGCATGCGCTTCAACGTGGCGCAATCATTCTCGACGCGGGCACGGGTCGAGGACATCAGCGTCTACGGCACCCCGGACGGCTTTCGCGGGCACGCCCGGCCGGGGCGTTCGTTCTTCGTCAATGCGGCCTGGGAGTACAGCCTCAGCCAGCGCTGGGTGCTGGCGCTCGACCTCACCTACCGGCGCAGCCACGGTGCCCGCGTGCGCGGCGACGACCTCAATGGCGTGCCTGCCTTGCGTCTGGACGGCCGCTCCAGCGAGGCGTTCGGCTTTGCCCCGGCCATCGAGTACAGCTGGAGTCCGCGGCTCGGCGTGCTGTTCGGCACCCGCGTGATCACCGGCGGGCACAACACCGCGACCACGATCACGCCGGCGGTGGCCTTCAACTACGTGCACTGAGGCCTGCATCGCTCGCTATCCGCCCTTGTCGACACGGTGGAAGCGAACACGTTCCCGGATACCGTTCGTGGTGAGCCGGTCGAACCATGGACGGTATCGGCGTCGGCCGTCCATCCTTCGCCAGACTCGGGGCGAACGGTCTTGCAGCGGTCCTTGAACTGCTTCGGCGGTCGGGCGGTGCGCGGCGGCGCGGCGCGCCGAAGAAAAACGGCGGTGCGATTTTGCCCATGCGCGCCTGCATCACGCCGTCTCGTGCGTACTGCCCTCCGCTGCACCCACATCCCTCCCCCATGATCGCGATGAATGCATCAGGACGGACCCTTCGGCCAGCCGCGGCCATATCCGTTCCTACCAGGCCACCGCCTATCTGGGTTATGCGCCGGGATCGTGGTTCGTCAACGGGGCGCTGGTCTATGGGCTGGATGACTATTCCAGTTCGCGCCGGGTCGCGTTCCCGGGGATCGACGAGACGGCGCGCGCCGACTACAGCGGTCGCCAGTACACCGCGTTCGGTGCGACCGGGTATCACTTCTACGTAGGCGATGGACGCAGCGTGATCACGCCGACGGCCACCGTGCAGTACACCCGCATGAAGATGCCCGGCTACCGCGAGTTCGGCGGCAACTCGGTCAATCTGGCGGTCGATGCGCAGACGTACCGTTTCCTGCAGTCCGGCCTGGGCGTGAAGTTCTCCCGCGACTTGGCCACCTCCGGCGACCTGACCGTACGCCCCGAGATGCACGCCAACTGGCTGCATTCGTTCAGCGGCCGCAGCGTGAGCGAGACCGCGCAGTTCGCCAGCGGCGGGCCGTCGTTCACCGCCACCGGAGTCAAGCCGGGCCGCGATCTGGCCGAGCTGGGCGCGGGCCTGCTGATCGCCGGCGGCAACCGCTGGTCGCTGGCCGGCGCCCACCGCTGCCAGTTCAATCGCAGCTACAAGGCGGGGCCAGGTCATGGTGAAGGTTGCCGTGGCGTTGTGAGGGCGACTCCTGTCCGGAGTGGCAGACTGATGGGGTGACGCGCCGCGCGTACGGCTCCGGCGTGCGCTGGCTGGCGTCGGCGAGCGGGATTTCCCTGCGTTCGTCCTCAGCTGGTCGAAGGATGGATGGGTGGAGCGTGAGGTGTTGGGCCGGCGTCGCGGGCCGGTCGCGTCGCGTTCACGGCGGTCTGCGCAGAGTGAGGCGTATCTGTGGGCGTCGAGGTCGGACCGAGGTGGCTCGCGGGTTACAGCAGACGGGCGGTGTGGACATGCGGCGTTTGATGACGACAGTTGCACTGGCGGTGCTGGGCCTGGCGCTGGGCGCCTGCTCGCCGCCGGCGGCGGTGGTCAAGCCGCCGTCGAAGGCGTTGCCGCCGACCACGGCCACGGCGGGCGCGCGCTACGTCCACGCCGAAGTGAAGCAGCACCAGGACAAGTCCGGCTTCCGTCTGCTCACGCGCAGCACCAACGCCCTGATGAGCCGGGTGGCGCTGGCCGACCATGCGCAGCACGCGCTCGACCTGCAGTACTACATCTTCGACAACGACGCGACCGGGCGGCTGGTGGCACAGCGGCTGCTGGCGGCGGCGGATCGCGGCGTGCGCGTGCGCCTGCTGGTGGACGACATCAAGGTGGGCGAGGCGATCGACATGTTCGACGCGCTGGATACCCACCCGAACATCGAGGTGCGGCTGTTCAACCCGTTCGCCACGAAAAAACCCTCCCTGTTCTCCCGGGCCACCCAGTTCCTGCTGGATGCGCACCGGCTCAACCGCCGCATGCACAACAAGTCGTTCATCATGGACGGCAACGTCGCCATCGTCGGCGGCCGCAATATCGGCGACGCCTATTTCGATGCCGGCGACACCAATTTCCGCGACCTCGACCTGATCGCGATCGGCCCGGTGGTGAAGCAGGCGTCGCAAGCCTTCGACGAGTACTGGAACTGCGACGCCGCCTACCCGGTGAAGGCCTTCAGCGGCAAGCATGCCGGCCATTACGACCTGGCCAGGCTGCGGGTGGACCTGGCGCATGACGCGCGCGTGTTCGCCCAGTCGGATTATGCGCAGGCGACGCTGGACGAACTGCCCAACGGCGCCTCCGCCGATCGTCCGGGCAAGTGGTTCTGGGGACCGGCCACCCTGGTCACCGACCAGCCGGAAAAGATCGAGACCGGGCACGATCAGCCGCAGTTGCGCATCGGCCCGGACGTCAAGGCGCTCACCGATGGCGCGCAGCGCGAGCTGCTGCTGATTTCGCCGTACTTCATCCCCGGCGACAATGGCACGCAGTATCTCGCGGCGCTCGCGGCGCGCGGCGTCACGGTGAAGGTGCTGACCAATTCGCTCGCCTCCAACGACGAGCCGGCAGTGTTCTCAGGCTATTCGCGCTACCGCCGTGCGCTGCTCGAAGGCGGCGTGCAGCTGTACGAACTGCGTCCCGCCGCCGGAGCCGCCCAACCCGCCACCGCGCACGGCACCTCGTCCGGGGTGAGCCTGCATGCGAAGGCGATCGTGGTGGACCGGCAGCAGGTGTTCATCGGTTCGATGAACATGGACGCCCGTTCGAAGCTGCTGAACACCGAGATGGGCCTCATCGTCGATTGCCCGCCGCTGGCGGCGGCGGTGACCCAGTTCTTCGACACCGCCACCTTGCCCGCCAGCGCCTGGCACGTGACGCTGAAGACGGACGGCGGCGCCATGCAATGGCAGGCCAGCGACAACGGCAAGCCGGTGAGCTACGACCGCGACCCTGGCGCCACCACCCAGCGTCGCATCGAAGTGCAGATGCTCAAGCTGCTGCCGCTGGAAAGCCTGCTCTAGGGCCGCCGCGTGAGAGGACCCTGTCCCATGCTTCCTTCAATACGCCAGCTTCCCGCACGCCTGTCCAAGGCGCTGCTGGCGTGGCTGCTGTTCGCCCTGCTGCTGACGCCCGCACTCGCCCGACAGCCCATGTCGGCGCCGCCGACCGAGCAACAGAAAATCGACTACCTGATCAGCATCGTCGCCACGCTGCATGGCGCCAGTTTCATCCGCAACGGCAGCGCCTACGACGCGGAGCAGGCCGCCGCGCACATGCGCCTGAAGCTGCGCTTCGCCGGCAGCCGGGTGAAGACCGTGGACGACTTCATCGTGTATTGCGCCACCGGCTCGTCGGTATCCGGAACCCGTTACGTCATCCGCTTCGCCGATGGCCAAAGCATCGACGCCGCCACCTTCCTGCGCGGCAAGCTGGCCGTCTTTCGCACTCCGTGAATGCGGACACTCCCGTTCGTCCTGAGCCTGTCGAAGGATGAGCGGAAGGAGCGCGCTGTGTCTGCCGTCGCCGGGCGGATCAAGCTGCCGGAGATGCGAGCGCGGGATTCAGAGGACGCGGACGCCGCCACGCATCCGGCAGTCGCATCGACAACCGGCTGGTTCAGGAATGGGTCGACCGCACGTTCAGCCGAACGTGGCGAAGACCGGCACGGCCGGAACCGGGCGGGCACCGGGGCGCCGGCCGTCCACGAACATGTACAGGTGGCCGCCGACCACGGCCACCATCGGGCGACCGGACAGCTGCATCGCAGGGAATGCCGCGGGCGACTTGGCCAGGCCGATCTGGTGTTCGGCGCGCATCCGGGCGGTCTTGGCGGCAAACCAGGCTTTCGGGCCGGCCAGCAAGATGCCCGAGTCGGACTCCGCCTGGCGCGAGTTCTCGATGGTCTGGCGCAGGTGGGCGAGGTGGTGTGCGCTGAAGGCCTCGCTCAAGGCAGCGGACTTGAACGGCGAGGCGACGTATTCGTCGAGCAGGCCGCCCAGCGCCGCGGCCACCCGCAACGCGATCCGCCGGTTCGCACGCTCCACGCGTGAAGCACCGGCCGAGGCCTGCCAGACACCATCGAGGGCTTCGGCCAGGGCAAGGTATTCGGCCTGGTTGAGCGGGCGCCGGGCCAGCGGGGTGTCGCGACGAGCGATCAGCCACGCCTGGTCAGCGGCCGGCAGCGCGTGCGAGCGGCGTGCGACGCGCGAGCGTGCTTCCTTCATCGACAGGTCGCCGTCGGCCGCCAGTCGCAGCGAAAGCGCTTCCCGGGTCAGCGGCTGCGCACGCGGTGTGCCGTCGGTGCGGTACCAGCGGCGGTGCTCCAGCGTCGCTGGATGGAACAGGCCTTGCGGCGGTCGCAGCGTGACGCGCGCCTCCGCGGCGTAATCGAGCGAAGGGGCCATCGGTCGCAAGCCGGCAGCGCGGGCGGCGAGCACTCGGCCAAGCAGGATTTCGGCGACGACCAGATGCCGATGGCAGCTGGCCCGATGATCGCGCTCGGCCCGCGCGAAGTAGACGAAACGCACGCGAGCCGCTGGCGGGGTGCTGCCGGGCCGAACGGTGGCTTTGGTGCCGTGACAGCCCTGCCCGGCGATCCGGTGGCCGATCGGCAGCGCGCGATGCGCAGTAGGCAGGTCACCCAGCAGGGTATCGACGGAGGGCACAGGAACAGCGACGGATCTGGCCTTGGCGGCCTCTTTCACATGCACACTTGCGGGGATCGGCACACTCACAAAAAGCCTTCGTCGCTGGAAGGCAGTCACGACGCTCGACTCTGCCAGCACCGCACCTGCCTGGGTACCGCTCACGCCGTCCAGCCTGGACGGCCACGACACCACTCTTGCATCATGCGTGCCGCGAAAATGTGCGCTATCGCGCAATAATCGAACTTCGACTCTGCTTGGGTGCGCGCCGCGCAGCGGGGGGTGTTCCGCCGGCATTTCCCGGGGCCAGCCGGAAAGCAGGCAGAATGGGCGGCTGGCGACGCCCCGCCCGCCCCCTGTTCGACTACGGATGACCTCTTGACGATCACGCCCGCCCCCACGCCTCTGCCCGACCCTGCGGACGCCGCCCTGCTGGAGCGCCTGCGCGCCACCTCCGCACTGCTGGAAGCGGTGGCGGCCGATCGCCAGCTGCTGGACCGGCTTCCGGCCGAGGAGCGCCAGCGCCTGCACCGGGCGGTGGCGCAGCTCTACCATCCCGACCCGGCGGCCCGCCGGATCAAGCTGAAGGCGGCCGAGAAGGCGCGCCATGCCTCGAAGATCGAGGCCGAGGACACCGTGCTGAACCAGACCGGTATCCGCGCCTTGCGCCGCAAGCCGGTGTTCACCACGCCGAACGCGTTCGCGCCGGAAGGCTTCCTGCCGCACGACGTGCCGCCCGCGGCCGACGCCGCGCAGCCGCGCGAGTCGGTCGAGCCGAAGCACTGCTACGTGTGCAAGCGGAAATACACGGCCATCCACTTCTTCTACGACCAGCTGTGCCCGGAGTGTGCCGCGTTCAACTATGCCAAGCGCGGTGAACTGGCCGACCTGCGCGGGCGCGTGGCACTGCTCACCGGCGGCCGGGTGAAGATCGGTTACCAGGCCGGCCTGAAGCTGCTGCGCGCCGGCGCCGAGCTGATCGTCACCACGCGCTTCCCGCGCGACTCGGCGGCGCGCTATGCGGCCGAGCCGGACTTCGCCGACTGGGGTCACCGCCTGCAGGTCTACGGCCTGGACCTGCGCCACACGCCCAGCGTCGAGGCGTTCTGCCAGGAACTGGTGGCGACCCGGCCGCGGCTGGACTTCATCATCAACAACGCCTGCCAGACCGTGCGCCGCCCGCCGGATTTCTACGCGCACATGATGGAGGGCGAGACCGCCGCGCTGCACCAGCTGCCCGAGCACGTGCGCCGGCTGGTCGGCCATTACGAGGGCCTGCGCGGCGCGGAGATCCTGCCAGGCAGCAGCGCGCTGGCCAGCCGCGGCGCCGACCTGCCCGGGCTGAGCCGCGCCGCCGAGCTGTCGCAGCTGCCGCTGCTGCCGGAAGAACTGCTGGCGCGGAGCCACCTGTTCCCCGAGGGTCGACTGGATCAGGACCTGCAGCAGGTCGACCTGCGCCAGCGCAACTCGTGGCGGCTGCTGATGGCCGAGGTGCCGTCGGTGGAATTGCTGGAGGTGCAGCTGGTCAACGCGATCGCGCCGTTCATCATCAACGCGCGGCTGAAGCCGCTGATGCTGCGCACCGGCGAGCGCGACAAGCACATCGTCAACGTGTCGGCGATGGAGGGCCAGTTCTACCGCAGCTTCAAGACCACCCGCCACCCGCATACCAACATGGCCAAGGCCGCGCTGAACATGATGACGCGCACTTCGGCCACCGATTACCACAACGACGGCATCCACATGAACAGCGTGGACACCGGCTGGGTCACCGACGAGGACCCCGCCGAACTGGCCGCGAAGAAGGTGCGCGAGGAACGCTTCCACCCGCCGCTGGACATCGTCGACGGCGCCGCGCGCATCGTCGACCCGATCATCCACGGCATCAACACCGGCGAGCACGTATGGGGCCAGTTCCTGAAGGACTACCGCCCCACCGACTGGTGAGCCAATGGTGCCGGGGCGACGACAATCCGTTTCCTTCGCGCCGGTTTCAGACGCCGCTGCGTAGCCTTATCTTGCGGACAGGCGCCATCCGGCGCGATCAAGCATGAGGAGCAACGCCGTGATTGAACGCAGACCCTTCGACCGCCTGGGCGGAGCCGACCACGGCTGGCTCAAGGCCAAACACCATTTCTCCTTCGCCGGCTACCACGACGCGAATCGCATGGGCTGGGGCGCGTTGCGCGTATGGAACGACGACACCATCGCGCCGCAGACCGGCTTCCCGCCGCACCCGCACGCGGACATGGAGATCATCACCTACGTGCGCGAAGGCGCGATCAGCCACCAGGACAGCCTGGGCAACGCCGGCCGCACCGAGGCCGGCGACGTGCAGGTGATGAGCGCCGGCAGCGGCATCACCCACAGCGAGTACAACCGGGAGGACGTGACCACGCGCATCTTCCAGATCTGGATCATCCCCGACGAGAACGGCCAGCCGCCGTCGTGGGGTGCGCGGCCGTTTCCCAGGGGCGATCGTTCCGGGCGTTTCGTGGCGCTGGCCAGCGGCTTCAAGGATGACGTCGAGGCGCTGCCGCTGCGCACCGATGCGCGCGTGCTGGGCGCCACGCTGAAGGCCGGCGAAAGCACGGAGTACATGCTGGCCCCCGGCCGCTACGCCTACCTGGTGCCGGCCACCGGCAAGGTGGACCTCAATGGCGTGCAACTGGACGCCCGCGACGGCGCCGCGATCCGCCAGGAGTCGACGCTGAAGGTCACTGCGCTGGAAGACGCCGAGCTGGTGCTGGTCGATACCGCGCCCTGAGCTGCGCGCATGCGGGCGCGTGCGGGGGGTCGTGCCCGGATACGGGTAAAATTGGGTCATAGCGTGCTGCAACTGTGTGACACTGCAACAAAATCGTGTTCGCGGTTGGTCTTGGTCACCATCGTTCGTTAAGCTCAAAGCCACCCTCTCTCTCGGATGGTGGCCATGGCGAATCTTGAGCGCACCGCGTACCCGCGGTTTCCTCGTGTGATCACGACACGCGACCTGCTCCGGTATTACACCCCCGATGCGGACGAAGTGGAATGGGCTTCGGGCTTTGCTCGTAGCGATGCGGGCCGCTTGGGCTTGATCGTGCTGCTCAAGACGTTTCAGCAGTTGCATTACTTTCCTGCCTTGGAGAGCGTGCCGGCTGAGATCATCGGCCACATTCGGACGGTGTTGAACCTGAAGCCAGCCACGGCGGCTGACTATCGGGGCTCCAAGACCCTCTATCGGCATTTCGCGGCCGTCCGTACCTATCTCGACATCCAACGCTACTACGGCAAGGAAGCACAACGCATTGCCGTGCGTGCAGCGTATGAAGCGTCCGAAGTCATGGACCAGCGTGTTGACGTCATCAATGCAACGATCGAAGAGCTGATCTATCGCCGGTACGAGCTGCCGGCGTTCTCCACGCTGGACAGGATCGCCGAAGCCGCGGCCGTGACTGCGCAAGAGCGCCTGTATGACAGCGTCAGCGCGGGTCTGACGACCGAACGTCGGGATTTTTTGGACAGTCTGTTGGCCACCGACTTCGCCCAGCGGCAGTCGGCTTTCCAGGCGATCAAGGCCATCCCCAAGCGGGCGACCAAAAAGCACCTCGAAGCCGTTCTCGATCAGTTGGCGTGGCTGAAGACACTGGGCGACGTGGATGATTCACTCCGCGATGCCCCCGTGAACAAGATCCGGCACCTCGCCCACCAAGCCGCTTTGCTCGATGCGGATGACCTCAAACGCACAGTACCTAGCCGGCGATACGCCCTGATGCTCGCACTGATTCACCGCATGCGGGTTCGCGCACGCGACGATCTCGCGGAAATGTTCATTCGCCGCGTGAGTACGCTGCACAAACGCGCCAAGGAAGAACTCACCGCGATTCAGATGCACCAACGTGCGATGGCCGAACAGCTCGTCGCGAAACTGGACGATGTCCTGGCGATCCTCGCGGAGGAAAAGGAAGACCCTGCTGCCGGACGTCGCATCCGCGCACTGCTGACGCCGGACGGCAATTTGGAGGGGTTACGCGAAGACTGTGCGGCGATTCGTCTATCGGGCGGTAGCAATCACCTGCCATTGCTCTGGCGTTTCTTCAGCAGTCATCGTGCAGTGTTGATGCGGCTTGCGCGCACGCTTGATTTCGTCTCGTCGACGCAGAACCAATCGCTCATGGAAGCGTTGGCCATCGTGCTGGCCAACGAAGGTCGCAAAGCCGAATGGGTTTCCGACGCGGTGAATCTGCAATTTTGCTCGGAACGGTGGCGCAAGCTCATCATGCGCTCTGACGATGGCCCGTCCGTCAATCGTCGCTACCTCGAAATGTGTGTTTTCTCGCACCTGGCCAGCGAGCTCAAATCCGGTGATACCTGTGTGGTGGGATCGGAGGCCTTCGCCGACGTCCGAGAGCACTTGCTGCCATGGGCGGAGTGCGAAGCGCGCCTCGCCGATTTTTGCGCCAAGGTCGATATTCCACCCTCAGCGGCGGCATGCGTCAGCGAGCTGAAACAACGGTTGACCGACACGGCGGCACGCATCGACGCCGCGTTTCCCGAACTCAAGGGAGATGTGGCGATCGGTGCCGATGGCGAGCCGGTGCTGCGTCGCGTCCAGGCGCGGGATATCCCGGCGTCGGTGATTGCCCTGCAGAGTGCACTCGGCCGTGAACTCCCCACGCGGAACCTCCTGGATATTCTGGCCAACATCGAGCACTGGACGCACTTCACGCGGCATTTTGGCCCGATATCGGGGCACGAGCCGAAGATCAAACAGGCCACCGAGCGTTATCTGCAAACGGTCTTCGCTATGGGGTGCAACCTGGGGCCCAACCAAGCCGCGCGCCATTTCGTCGGCGAGGTCAGCCCGCATATGATTTCGCGGGTCAACCGCCGGCACGTCACCGTCGAAAAGCTCGAAGCCGCCACTCGCGAACTGGCTGAGCTCTATCTGCGCCTCGATCTTCCGCGGCTCTGGGGTGACGGCAAGAGCGTCGCGGCCGATGGCACGCAATATGACTTCTACGATCAGAACTTGTTGGCGGGCTATCACTTTCGGTACCGCAAGATGGGTGCGGTGGCCTATCGTCATGTCGCGAATAACTACATCGCGACCTTTCGGCACTTTATCCCGCCGGGTATCTGGGAGGCCGTCTACGTCATCGAAGGCCTGATGCAAGCCAAGCTGTCGGTCGAACCCGACACCGTGTACTCGGACACGCAGGGCCAGTCGGCCACCGTGTTTGCGTTCACGTACCTGCTCGGTATCAATCTGTTGCCGCGGATACGCAACTGGAAGGATCTCGATTTCTTCCGTGCCGACAAGCAGACCCACTACAAGCACATCGACTCGCTCTTTCATGGCGCAATCGACTGGACGTTGATCGAGACCCACTGGAAGGATCTCCTGCAGATTGCTATCTCGATCCAGGCGGGCAGGATCGCCTCCCCGATGCTTCTGCGCCGGCTCGGTGCGAGCAGCCAACGCAACCGCCTTTTTCTGGCGGCGCAGGAGCTCGGGCGCGCCCACCGCACCGTCTTTTTGTTGAACTGGATCGGTAGTTTGCCCTTGCGCCAAGAGGTCACGGCCGAGACCAATAAGATCGAGTCGTACAACGGCTTCGCGAAGTTCTTTTCGTTCGGCGGCGACGTGATCGCCGAGAACGATCCAGACGAGCAACAGAAGCGTCTTCGGTATAACGATCTGATCGCCTCGGCCGTGATCTTGCAGAACACCGTGGACATGATGCGCGCCCTTCAAAAGCTTGCTGATGAAGGTCTCGCGGTGTCGGGACACGACGTGGCCTTTTTCTCACCCTATCTGACCGGCGGCGTCAAACGGTTTGGTGACTATCGCCTTGACTTGAAGCGACCGCCCGAACCGTGGATTCGTGACCGCCTGTTCAAGGATGCCGCCAAAGCCGCGCGGGCGACGACCCTAGCAACGGAGCAAGCGAATGACCCAGCGATCGAATAGCACGGGGCGGATCGACGCCGCGTCGCCCCGCGGGGGTGTCGACGTCATAGGACTTCAAAAATTGCGCGCGACCTTTGATACGACTCACCTGTTGCGTGCGGTCGATGATCTCGACACCGTTCGCGCGGTCCTGGTCGATCCGGACGAATTACGCGCCGATCTTCTCCGGTTGCATGGGATGGCGCACACCCTGATCAACGGGGGAGCCTTATCCGCGACGAGCGTCGATGAAACCATCACCGAGTTGGCGGCAGACATTGAGGCCGAGCTGGAGAGCATGAGCGCCTTGCTCCTGACCATCCGACAACGGATACGGCCACTTCTGACGCTGACCCCTGACGATGGCTAATGGAGGAATGCAGACCATCTACCCTGCCAGCGATTGCAAGATGGTGCAGGTTGCTCGCGTGTCGTGATGGCACGTTTCGATCATGCCCCGCAGCTCGGCGGCCAGCGCCGCCAATTCGCGCTGCTTGGCTTCCACCTGTGCCAGATGCGTTCGTGCCACGCCATCGACCTGCTTGCACGACAGTTCCGTGCGTGAGGCAAGCGTGAGTAGGCTACGGATTTCTTCGAGGCTAAAACCCAGCGCGCGGCTGCGCACAATGAACTGCAAACGCTCGACGTCGCTATCGCGATAGTTGCGGTATCCCGCAGTCGACCGCTCCGGCGGCGGCAGCAACCCGATGCGCTCGTAGTAGCGTACGGTTTCCAGATGACAGCCGGTGGCTTTCGCCAGATCGCTAATGCGCACGGTGGTTGACTCCGTAGTAGCTACGGACTTTAGTCTACGCCGCACACCGCATAAGAGTTCAAGTGATGGCATGTTGCGACTGTGAATCAACCGGTCAAGCGTTGGCTCGCTCTGCGGCCCAGCGTCGCGTGTTATGGACGGTCTTATTCATCAACGTGGCGATCTTCGTGGGCGAATTCGGCGCGGGGCTTTGGGCTGATTCGACCGCGCTGCAGGGAGACTCCCTGGACAGTCTCGGCGATGCGTTGGTGTATGCGCTCAGTCTCTGGGCCGTGGGACAGGCCCTGCGGTGGCGGGCGGGGTCCGCTCTGGTGAAAGGCGGCATCCAGCTGCTGTTCGCGGGGATCGTGATCGCCGAAGTCGGCCGCAAGCTGGTGACGGGTGCCGAGCCCTTGACGGGTGTGATGGCGATCGCCGCCGGTGTCGCGCTCATCGCCAATCTCACCTGCCTCGCGTTGCTGACCCGATTTCGTTCGCACGACATCAACATGCGCTCGGTCTGGCTGTGCTCGCGCAATGACGTCATCGGCAATGCCGGCGTTTTGCTGACCACGGCACTCATGGCCTGGAGCGGCTGGACATGGCTCGATCTGGCTTTTGGCGCCTTGCTGGCGTTGCTTTTCGCGCGAACCGGTGTCGAGGTCCTGAGATCCGCGTGGCCGCAGTTTCGTTTGCACCCCTCGCACGTCCAGTGAACGCCATGCTGCCACCGAATCCCTCTCTGGCTATACTTCAACAATGATAACGACACGCATTCGCAATATCTTGCACCACGTCGCCGTGGCCGCCCTTCTGGTGTGGGGCATAGGCGCGCTGCCGGCACAGGCCGAGGACATCCCTTCCGCCGTCCCGCAGACCTGGCAGATGCTCGACTACCTGGCGACCGATTACGCGGGCGCGGTGAAGGATGGCGCTGTGATCAGCACGTCCGAGTACGCCGAGATGCGGGAGTTCACGGCGACAGCGCGATCGCGTATCGCCGCGTTGCCACCGACCGTCGCCACACCGGCACTATTGCAACAAGCCGATACGTTGGTGGCCTCGGTCGAGGCCAAGGCGACACCCGCGCAGGTGGCGACGCAGGCGCATGCACTGGCCGATGCGTTGCTGCAGGCGTACCCGGTGCCGACCGCACCGGAACGCGCTCCCGATCTGGCGCGCGGGGCAACGCTCTATCAAAACCAGTGCGCCGCTTGTCATGGCGCCACCGGACACGGTGACGGGCCCGCTGGCCTGCTGCTATCGCCCCGACCGGTGAACTTCACCGATCAGACGCGGGCCGATCAACGCAGCGCGCTGTCGTTGTATGAGGTGATCAGCCAGGGCGTGGCAGGCACGCCGATGGCGAGCTACGCGCAGCAACTCTCTTCCGATGACCGCTGGGCGCTGGCGTACTACGTGGGTTCGCTGGCTTACGCCAAGGAAGCGGTCGCCGGTGCCGATACCTGGCAACACGACACTGCCGCGCGAGCGCAGATCGCGGATCTGAAGGAGCTGTCGCGTGCGCGTGTTGCGCAGCTGACACCTACTCTTGGTGCAGAGCGTGCTCGGACGATCGTGGGTTACTTGCGAGCTCACCCTGACGTCATCCAGCAGCAGGCCTTGGCCGGCATCCCCCTGGCACGGGCGCGACTGGCGGCGAGCCTGACGGCTTACCGTGCTGGTGCGAAGACGCAAGCCACCCAGCTGGCGCTATCCGCCTACCTCGATGGCGTGGAACCGGTCGAACCGCAACTCAATGCACGTGACAGCGCGCTGCGCGCCCAGCTCGAAACGTCGATGGGTGCCTATCGCAGCGCATTGTCGGGTAACACTCCCGTGGAGTCGGTGGTGAAACAGGCCGATGCCATTGATGGTCTGTTGGTACGCGCACAGGAAGTCACCGCCGATGCGGCGAGCGATGCGGCCGCCATCTTCTTGGGTGCCTTCACCATCCTGGTTCGCGAGGGTCTGGAAGCCCTGCTGGTCGTGGTCGCACTGCTCGCTTTTCTACGCAAGGCCGCGCGACCCGAAGCGCTGCGCTACGTGCATGCGGGCTGGATCCTTGCGCTCGTGGCCGGTGGCATCACCTGGGCGATCGCCAGCTATGCGATCTCCATCAGCGGTGCCGGTCGTGAATTGACCGAGGGACTGTCGTCGCTGTTTGCGGCGTTCGTGTTGCTCGGGGTCGGTCTGTGGATGCACCAGAAGAGCATCGGTGGTCGCTGGCAGGCGTATCTAAAGGAAAAGATGGCGGCCGCGCTCAACCGACGTTCGGCGTGGTTCCTGTTCGGACTGGCCTTCATCTCGGTGTACCGCGAGGTGTTCGAGAGCATCCTGTTCTACGCTGCGTTGTGGAACGACGGCCAGGAAGTGTGGCTGCTCAGCGGCATCGCCGCCGGTGCCGCGGTGCTGGGGCTAATCGCCTGGGTGCTGCTGCGCACCAGCCGGCGGCTGCCGATCGGCACATTCTTCTCCGCCAGTTCGGCGCTGATCGCCGTGCTCGCCATCGTGCTGACTGGCAAAGGTATCGCCGCCCTGCAGGAGGCCGGCTGGGTCGCGGTGAGCGTGGCGCCAGTGCCGCATATCGAATTGCTGGGCATCTATCCGACCTGGCAATCCTTGTTGGCCCAGTTGGCGATTTTGGTGCTGCTGGCTGTCGGATTCGTGTTCAATATCCGTCGTGGCCGTCAACGACTCCCGTCACCTCCAACGACTCGGGAAGTGCTCCCCGATGCAGACTGAAGGCGACAAGACATGAGCGACTGCGGCTGCCACGTGCAAGCGACCAATGAAGCGGAACGCCGAATTCTGCGCGTCGCCTTGGGGCTCAATGCCACGATGTTCGTGGTCGGCATCGTCGCGGGGCTGATCGCCCAGTCGATGGGATTGATCGCCGACTCGCTGGATATGCTGGCCGATGCGAGTGCCTACGGCATCGCCCTGCTGGCGTGGGCGCGCAGCGCGAGCTTCAAGGCCTCGGCGGCACAACTGAGCGGAACACTGCTTTTGGTGCTGGGGCTAGGCGTCTTGCTCGGTGTCGTGTGGCGCCTTGTGATGGGAAGCCACCCCGAGGGCTTATGGATGACGGGCATCGCCTTGGTGGCTCTCGTCGTCAACACCACGGTGCTGCGCTTGCTGGAACGCTTTCGTCATGGTGAGGTGCATTTGCGAGCGACTTGGCTATTTACCCGGGTCGATGTCCTCGCGAACTTGGCGGTCATCGTCTCCGGTGTGCTGGTGCTTCTATGGCACAGCGCGGTGCCTGATCTGGTGATCGGTACGGCCATCGCCTGCTATGTACTGAAGGAGGCGCTGGGCATTCTGCGCGAAGCGAAGGAAGCGCGGGTTGCCGCCAGCGAATCGATCGTCAAACCATGACCGCTCCGGCATTGGGGCTTGGCCCGGTGGTGTATGCCGTTGACCTTCGACTGTTCCACGCCATCCATCCGTCTACACCGCCGTCGCCCGCGATGCTGCATCTGGCGCGCGGTCTGGCCGATGGGCCGTTGATCCTGACCGCTGCTCTCCTTGGGACGATGCTGATGTTTCCTCGGTGGTCGATGCGCTCGATCGCCCTGAAAGCGGTGGGTGTCGCTGCCGTGGCACTACTCCTGAATCTGGTCATCGGCGCTGTCTGGGATCGAGCGCGCCCCTTCGTGGCCGGTGTCGGCCAAGCATGGGTCTCCCATGCGGCGACCGGCAGCTTTCCCAGCGACCACCTGACCGTGCAGTGGGTCGTCGCCGGCATACTGTTGCTGAATCAACGCAGCCGAGTTTGGGGCATCGGGATCGCACTGCTTGGTCTGCTCATGGCATGGGCACGCATCTACCTGGGCGTGCATTATCCCGGCGATATGCTGGGAGCCCTCGCGATAGGTGGGCTGGCCATGCTGAGTGGCTGGGCTGGGGTTGCGAGCCAGCCCCACGCCGTCCAACGGCGGTGACCACGTAGCCGCGCATACTGTCGGCCTTCCACCGTGGCCAGCGTCGCCAGCGGGCACGCGATCGCCCAGGTTCATCGGCATCGCACGCACAATGACGTGCGCAGGCTTGAGACAGGACGACGGTTCCCGTCGCAGCCACGCCACGCCGACGGGGAGTCATCGCGTGGAAGCGGCACCGGGCTCGCGGTTTGGCAAAGCGACTGTGTGAGGTCAAACCTTTTGCGGCTCCTCGCACCCCAGCCCGCACGACGTTGTTTCGACCTGCAGCGTCACGTGATGGATGTCAAAGCGCGCCTCCAGCATCTGCGCCAGCCGGAGCCGCAGCGCTTCTGCGTCTGATGCGTCGCCATCCATGATCACATGCGCCGCCATCGCCGAACGCGTGCTGCTGAGCGCCCATACGTGCACATCGTGCAGCGCAGCCACGCCCGGAGTGGCCAGCATTTCGGCGCGGACCCGTTCAGTATCGACGCCACGAGGCGTCCCCTCCATCAGGACATTCCCGGCCTCTCGCAGCAATGTCCATGTCCGCGGCAGCACCCACAGACCAATCAACACGGCGATGATTGGATCGGCAATGTAAAAGCCGGTGAACTTGATGATCAACGCGCCGATGATTACGCCGACCGAACCGATCATGTCGGCCCAAACTTCCAGATAGGCGCCTTTCACGTTGAGGTTTTCACCGCTGCCGGCCTTGAGCAATCGCATCGAGATGAGGTTGATCACCAGCCCGAGCACCGCGATCACCAGCATGCCGGTGGAGGCCACCGACGGCGGTTCGCTGAAACGCCGCACCGCCTCCCACAAGATGTAGCCGGCGACGAGGAACAGCAAGCCACCATTGACGAGTGCGCCGATGGCTTCCATGCGCGCGTAACCATAGGTGCGTTTCGCATCGGGGGGACGTCGTGCCAGGCGCACGGCGGTCAGCGAGATCGTCAGCGCGATCACATCGGTCGCCATGTGTGCCGCGTCCGACAACAAGGCCAAGCTGTTGGTAAGCAGACCGCCGATGATCTCGGCGACAAGAAACATACTGGTCAGGCCGAGTGCCCACCACAGCGGCGTCTCGTGCCTGATCTCCGTACCCACATGATCGTGCCCGGCATTCATCAGTTGTCTCCACTCACGTAGCTTCGCCACGCCATGCGGAACACCCGCCATGCCGAGCGCAGAAACATCAACAACAACGCCGACGCAACCAGCAGATCGGGCCAGCCGGCGCCGAAGAAGCCGACGCCGGCGGCCGCTGCCAGCACGGCGACACCTTCGAACACGTCATTGCGCGAGCATTCCCAGGCCGAGGCCATGTTGACGTCGCCTTTGCGGTAAGGCAGCAGCAGGCGCAGGCATGCGGCATTGGCGACCAGGTTCAGCAAGGCGGCGATACCGATCGCCTCGAAGATCGGCACGCCAGGATGCAGGAGACGCCAGCCAATCTGGATGGCGACTGCAAGCGCCGCACCAAGAATCAGTGCGCCCTTGAACAGCGCCACCCGGGCCTTCGCGCGGTCACTGGCACCAACAACCGCAAGGCTCAAGAGGTAGGTGAGCGCATCCCCAAGATTGTCCAACCCGCCGGACAGCAGCGACGACGAACCGCTGTAGATCGCCGCGGCCAGCATCATCGTGAAAGTAGCGAGGTTGATCGCCAGAACGATCATCAACACCCGACGCTGCCGCGCCTGCAACGCGGCAATATCGATGGTGGTGGCACAACACGTATCAGACATGAGCCGGTAACCCGATGGATTGGATGCATGCTTCAGGTATTGGAATCCCTCATGGCGGCGACCACTCTACGCGGCCGCCGCCGTGTTATGAAATGACACCGATGCAGCGACGTGAGTACTCCCGCTGCCCCGATTAGTCGTTATCCACACGCCCGTCGATCGGCCACGCCCGATCCACCGTGCTCTGGTAGACCCAGCCCGCAACACTCTGGCCGGTGCGTCCGTGCAAACGGATCAGCTGCACGGCCCGTTCGGCTTGGTCGTCCTCGCAAAACACTTCGAGCTTGATCTGCTTGGTCACCCGTTCGCCCAGTTCCATCGAATAGATCTGTTCCTGGGCACTGAGCGCGGTCAACAACCCTTTGACGTCGCTCACCGAGAGATAGCGGAACCCACCGTCCTCCAGGGCATGGATGACGTCGACCACGCGGCCGCGATGGATGAATGCCTTTACTTCTTTCATGGGGTGTTCTCCTTGGCGAGGCGCCGGGCGGCGCGTTCTTCGATCCAGTCGTAGAGCACCGGCAGCAGCACCAGCGTCAGCAACGTCGAGGTGATCAGCCCGCCCACCACCACGGTGGCGAGCGGACGCTGGGTTTCGGCACCGACGCCGCTGGACAACAGCATCGGCACCAGGCCCAGGATCGCCACGCTGGCGGTCATCATCACCGGGCGCATGCGTAGCGCGGTGCCGCGGATCACCGCCTCGCGCACGGGCAAGCCTTTCTCACGTTGCTCGTTCAAGAAACTCACCAACACGATGCCGTTCAACATCGCCACGCCGAACACCGCGATGAAGCCGATCGCCGAGGGCACCGACAGGTACTGCCCGGTAATCGCCAGCCCGACGATGCCGCCAATAGTGGCGAACGGCACGTTGGCCAGGATCAGCGTGGCGTGCTTTACCGAGTTGAACGCGGTGTAGAGCAAGACGAAGATGAAGAAAATCGTCGCCGGCACGATCAGCGACAACCGCTTCAACGCCCGCTGCTGGTTCTCGAATGCGCCGCCCCATTCGCTGTAGTAGCCGGTCGGCAGCTTCACCTGCTGCGCGATGGCGGCATTGGCCTCCTTGACGAAGCCGTCGATGTCGCGACCACGCACGTCCATTTGGATCACCGCATAACGCTGCAGCTGTTCCCGACGGATGAACGAATAGCCTTCCGCATCACTGACCTCGGCCACTTGCGACAACTGCACCAGCGCGCCACTGGCCGTGCGGATCGGGATGCGCTGGATCGCCGGCAAGGACGCCTTGTCCGCATCGTCCAGCCGCACCGCGATGTCGAAGCGTTTCACGCCATCGAGCAGGGTCGTCACCGGTTCGCCACCGATGCCGTTCTTCACCACGGTCAACACGTCGTCGGCGTTCAAGCCATAGCGGGCCAGTGCATCGCGATCCACCTTGATGCGGATCTGTGGCTTGCCGATGTTTGCCTCCAGCGCGAGATCGGCCACGCCGGGCACCCCGGCCAGCGCGTTTTTGATGCGGCCGCTCAGGCGATCCAGCTCGCCCAGATCATCGCCGTAGATCTTCAGCGCCAACGTGGCGCGCACACCGGAGATCAGTTCCTCGATACGCATCTGGATCGGCTGGGTGTAACTCACCACCGCGGTGGGCAAGGCCGCCGACAGTTCTTTCTGCATGGCCTCCTCGATGCTCTCCAGCGTCTCGCCCTTGCGCCATTGATCCTTAGGCTTCAGCGGGGTGTACACCTCCATGTAATTCACGTCGGCTGTCTCGCCTTTCTCGGCGCGACCGATCATTGCCAGCGTGGTTTCCACTTCCGGAAACTTCTGTTTGATCAGCGTCGACACCTGTTTGGAGATGGCGATCGACTCGTCGAGCGATGCCGACGGGATCGAGGTGATCCGCCACATGATGGCGCCTTCCTTCAGGTTGGGCATGAACTCCTTGCCGAGGAACGGGAACAGCGCGAGGCTGCCGAGCAAGGCACCGGCGGCGATGCCCAACACCAGTTTGCGACGTGCCAACGCCCAGGCGAGCACCGTGGCGTAATGGCGTTTCAGGAACGCCACCAACCAGGTGTCCTTCTCTTCCTTCGGTTTCAGCACCAGCGCGGCGAGTACCGGGATCAACGTCAAGGCGAGAATCAGCGATCCCGCCATCGCGAAGCTGATGTTGAACGCCATCGGCTTGAACATCTTGCCTTCCAGTCCTTGCAAACTGAACAGCGGCAGGAACACCACGATGATGATCAGGATCGCAAACGCCATCGGATTGGCCACTTCGCGAGCGGCTGCCAGCACGGCGGCGGTACGATCCACCGGACCGCCGTGCGCCTTGCGTTCGGCCATGATGCGGTAGGCGTTCTCCACCATCACCACTGCGCCATCCACCATCATGCCGATACCGATCGCCAGCCCCGCCAGCGACATCAGATTGGCCGACAGCCCCACCTGATTCATGCAGATGAAGGCAATCAGCATCGCCAGTGGCAACGCCACGACCACCACCAGCGCGCTGCGGAATTCGCCCAGGAACAGGAACAGCACCAGCGCCACCAGGATCGAACCTTCCACCAGCGCGCGCACCGCGGTGCCCACCGCGGCATTGACCAGTTCGGTGCGCTCATACACCGGTTTCACGACCACACCCGGCGGCAAAGATTGCTTCACCGTATCGAGCTTGGCTTTGACCGCATCGACCACGCTCTTGGCGTTTTCACCGATACGCGCCAGCGCCATGCCCAGCACGACTTCCTTGCCATCTCGCGTCACCGCCCCGGTGCGCGGTGCCCCAGCCTCGGTAATGGTGGCCACGTCCCGCACGTAGATCGGCGTGCCGTCTTCGGTCTTGAGGACGATGTTGCCCAGATCCTTCGCGTTCTGGATCAAGCCCAGTCCGCGTACCAGATACTGCTCGCGTCCCACGTCGACGAAGTTGCCGCCGACCTGGGCGTTGTTCGCCTGCAACGCCTCGATCACCTGCTTGAAGCCGAGTTTGTGCGCGATCAGTTTCATCGGATCGATGCGCACCTGGAACTGCTTTTCCTGCCCGCCCCACGAACTGACGTCGTCGACGCCGGGCGCGGTGCGCAGGATCAACCGGATGGTCCAGTCCTGCAGCGTGCGCAAGTCCATATCGTTCGGTGCCGTGCCGGCCGTGGCACCTTTGAGCTTGTCGTCGGCGCGTTCGACGGTGTACCAGAACACCTGACCCAAGCCGGAGGTGTTCGGCCCCATCTCCGGCTTGCCATAACCCGCCGGCAGGCGATCGCCCACCTGCTGCAGCCGCTCGTTGACCAGCTGACGGGCGAAGTAGATGTCCATGCTGTCGTCGAAATACACCGACACATAGGACAAGCCGAACAGGCTCACCGAACGGATCTGCTCGACCTTGGGCAAGCCGGCCAGTGCCGACTCCACCGGCGTGGTCAGCAGTTGTTCCACGTCCTCTGCCGCAAGTCCCGAGGCTTCGGTGTACACATTGACCTGCACCGGTGTGACGTCCGGGAAGGCATCGATGGGCAGCTGACGCACCGCCTGAAAACCAAGGAAGCCGATCACCACGAAAACGATCAGCACCAGCACCTTGTAGCGCAGGGAGAATTCAACCAGACGTTCCAGCATCATTCTTCTCCCAACTGCGAGCGCAGCAAACGGGCCTTCAAGGCGAAGGCGCCCTTGCGCACGTAGGTGTCGCCGGCCTTGAGGCCCTGGGTGACCATCGTCCAGCCATCACGGGTGTCGCCGACCATCACCGGCGCCGGCTCGAACGTGCCGTTGCCTTTGGCCAGGAACACGGTCGGCTGGTTTTGCAGCAACACGATCGCTTCGGCCGGTACCGCCAGCTTCGGCACCGCCTCACCGACCGCGATGCGCGCTTCGACCAATTCGCCCGGGCGCAGGAGGTTGTTCGGGTTGGCAACTTCGATGCGCACCGGCACGGTGCGGGTGCGTTCGTTCGTCTGCGACGAACTCAGGATGACCTTCCCCGTCAGCGTCTGGTCGTGCGCCAGCACGCGCGCGTCCATGCCGGGTTGCGCGCGGGCCGCATCGCCCGGCGCGAGTTGCGCCTCGACCCAGACCGCGTCGTCGTTGACCAAGGTAAACAGGGTACGGCCGGGCTCGACGCGTTCGCCGATGAGGAACTCGTCACTGGCGATGCGCCCGGCGGTCGGCGCCAGCAATGCATAGCTGCCATCCGCCTTGGCGGAACCCGCGCGCAGCATGCCGCGGATCTGGCCGTCGGATAGCCCGTAGGCACGCAGCTTGGCACGCGCCTGATCGCGCTGCACCTTCGCTTCGTTGTAGCGTCGTGCCGACACCGCCTGCGGTCCCAGCGACGCGATCCGTTGCCAGTCCTGTTCGGCCACGATCAACGCGCCTTGCGTCTCGGCGACCTGCACGCTGGAGAGCACCACCAACGGCGCACCGGTTTTCACCACGTCGCCGAGCTTGGCCTTGCGGGCCAGCACCTGCGATTCGACGCGCGGCGACACCAGCACGGTGGAATACGCATCGGCTTTCACTTCGCCGGGGGCTTTCAGTTCATCGGTCAGGGCGCGCGTGGCGGCCTTGTCGAGCACGATGCCGGCGTCCTTGATCGCCTTGGCATCCAGCGCGAGCGGATTGGCGGGTGCGGGTTCCTGCGCCATGACAGGGCCGGCCAACGCGGCCAGCAGCGCCATGCCCAGCAGGCTGCGTTTCAAAAGAGAGAGATTCATCGGGGGATATCCTGATTAAGGCCGTCCTGAGTAGGACCGTCCTGAGTGCGGCCATCGAGCCAGTCGGTCAGACGGCCCGCAGCGGTGAGGTAGTCGAACCAGGTCTGCCAGGTTTGGCTTTCCAGTTCCTGGCCGGACAGCGCGGTGTCCAGGCTCTGTTTGAGCTGCACGAGGTAATCGGACGTGCTGATTTCGCCGGCACGCCAGAGCTTCTCCAGCAACGCGGTGCGATCCTCGAATGCAGCGGCCCGGCCGCTGCGAAAGGCTTCGGTCGCACTGCGCAAGGCGGCGTAACGGGCTTGCGCTTCCTGCAGTCCGGCGCGCAGCACAAACTGGCGTGAGCGCACACCGGCCGCCGCTGCATCGGCTTCCGCACGGGCGGCATCCACTTCGGCACGTCCGGTGTTGAGCACCGGCAACGGAATGGACACGCTCAGACCGATCACCTGATCGGTGCGCGGCCCGCTGCGTACCTGTCCGCCGGTCAAGCTCAGCGTGGGATCGGGGATACGTGCCCGGCGGGCGACTTGCACCCCGGCCTCGGCACTCGCTTGCTGGGCGCGGGCCTGGCGCAGTTCGGGCAGTTCATCGACGGGCAACGGCGTAACACTGCCCGCCGCCGGTGACATACCGTTGGGCAACGGTGGCAACGCGGTCAGTTGATCGCCACTGATGGCCAGCAACGCCGCACGAGCTGCCGCTTCATTGCCCGCGAGTGTGGCTTGTTGCACCTGCGCCTCACCGAGCGCCAAGCCGGCCAAGTCGCGTTCCGGACTGCTGATGTCGCCCACCTTCAACCGCTGTGCGGCCAAGTCATCGAAGCGCTTCATCAGCGCCAGGCGGCGTTGCCCCAGTTCGCTCTGTCGGGCTGCGAGTGCGGCCGTCGACCAGGCTTTCAGCCAGCGGGTGGCCACATCGCGACGCAGCAGGTTGTAGCCAGCTTCGGCCGCCAGCAGGTCGGCCTCGCCCTGGCTGGCGCGAGCGCGGCGTTTGCCGGACAGATCCAGCGGCAGGCTGATGCCGGCCGTGCGCCGATTGGCGTCGGCATTCTCCGCATCAAGCGACAGCGAGGGGTTGTACAGCGGCTGCGCAGCGGCACGCGCACGGGCCTGGGCAGCATCCAGATCCGCGCGCGCGGCCTGCACCTCGGGACTGGCTTGCCAGATACGGCGCACCGCATCCTGCAAGGGCGACGTCGACAACGATGTCGGCAGGGGAGCTACCGGTGGGGAGAAAGGGGATACGGGCGCGGCACTGAGCATCGCCGCGTACAACAGACACACGGCGCCGATGGGCACCGAACGAAAAACAGACATGAAGCGATCTCCTGAAAACGGTCACGAAGCGACGAACTGCACCGGCGGTGGCGTCGCGTAACGGAGCGGTTTCAGGCGATCGGAGGGCGCAGCAGCGAGCCGGTCGTGGCCGGCGTGAATCCCGAATGGAGGGTGAGCGGTGCGAAGCGTGCTTCCATCATGGCGATGGGAAGCGATGCGCTGACGGGGAACGTCACCGAATGGGCACAGGCACAGTGGCAACTGCGCCCTTCACCCAGAAGACAGGAGTTCGCATCGTCAGCCGATACCGAACTGACGGCGGTGTCCGCCAACAGGGTGGTCGGGGCAGCAGCGGTCGCCGACGCGAATCGCGCTCCCGGTCCATCGGCCACGCAGATCGATCCGCTGACCAGTTTGATCAGCAACACGGCCACGGCCAACACCCACAATCCGCGGTGGCGGCGCAGGCGAGTCAGCAGTGATGGCGCAGACCGATACATCCCATGATCCTATACGACAGCCACGCTGTTAGACAATTTCACTTGGGCGCCGGTCGTGATGAATTCAGACAACCCCCTACCGGCACCGTTTGACCCCTATGAAGGATGGTCTACCCGCAGCACGACTTCTGTTGCTGGATCGGCGGACACGGCACGCTGCCGTACGAGCAGAACACGCAGCAGTCGCCCGCCTTGGGCCGGAGCAATTCGCCGCAGCCCTCACAGTCGTAGAAGAACTGGCAGGCGTCGGTCGGCATGGTCTCGGTGGCCTGATGGTCGCAATGCGGGCACGTCAGCGTGCTCTGCAGGATGGGCTCAACCGCCATGGTTTTGCGCCGTAGCCGGAAAACCCGCCTCGGTAACCGTGCGCGCCAGTGTCGACTCCGTCGTGCGATCGGCATCGAACGTCACAGTGACAGTCTCGGCCTTGAGATCGACCTTCGAGCTCGTGACACCCGCTATGCGGCTCAAGGCTTTCTTGATCGTCACACTGCAGCTCGGGCACGTCATGTTCGCCGCATGCAGCACGGCCGTGGTGGGTGTTGCCGCATGAGCCATGCCCAGCCCCAAGATGGCGACCATTACGAATAGCCACTGACGCATCGTTCGTCTCCTACAAAAACCAGCCAATGAAATAGGGAAACAGCAACAACGGCACGGTCAGCACGGTGGCTGTCCACAGCCAAAACCGCCGCCGCCGCAAGACCGTCGGCTCGACGCAGGTGCCCTCGGTGCGGCAACGCGACCATGGCCCATACAGCGTCCAGAACGCGAGACCAAGGCTAAGCAAAGTGGCCGCGATGAACCATGGACGCCAGGGATCGAGCGCCGTGAGATAGGCGATCCACGCCCCGCTGATGCCCAGCAACACCAGCACCAGCGGTACCACGCAACACACGGATGCCCCGATCGCCGCGAGCAGCGCGACGATCACGGCGGGTAGCGACGATTTGGCTGGTAACGTATTCATGAGCGCATACTAACTTCCGTACCCAACTACGGAGTCAAGCATGACTTCCGCCCTCACCATCGGCCGGCTGGCCCTGGCCGCCGACGTCCACATCGAGACCGTGCGCTACTACCAGCGGGTGGGCCTGCTGCGTGAGCCCGAGCGCCCGTTGGGCGGTGTGCGTCGCTATGAACACCAGGATCTGGCGCGTCTTCAGTTCATTCGACGCGCCAAGACCATGGGTTTCACGCTGGACGAGATTGCCGGACTTCTCCACCTCAAGGGCAAACGAGCCTGCGAGCAGACGCGTCGAATGACCGAACACAAACTCCTCGATGTGCGCCGCAAGCTGGAGGATCTGAAGCGGCTGGAAACGGAACTTATGCAGCTCGCCGACGACTGCGCGCATGCGCCGCGTGGGGAGCATTGCCCGACCTTGAATTTTTTGCATCAGACGTAGCGCTTATCGGCCTGTGACGTCTGCGTACGGCGTGGTGCGAACCTCTGAAATGAAACTTCGGACACGTGCCAGTGGGCCGATGAGGAATAGAAAAGCGAAGAAGAAAGTATCTTGGCACTCTGTTACGAGCCAGATGGCACCGAACCGTGGCTTCCCAATCTCTACTCCCCCGCTGGAGCAGCCGTTTAAGCGACGCGGCCCCGCCAACAGACCAGTGATCAAGGATATGTATTCGATCCATATCCGTGGGTTTTGCGCTGGCGGGCTAGCTGTTGACTCTGTTGACTGGAACCTCCGCGCTGAACCATCCGATGGACAGCGCGGTCGCCAGCGCTTGAACCATGACGAAGATGCCAAGCGCCATCCCGAACCCAAGCCGAAGCGCCTCGCCGAACAGGAGGCTACCCACGCCGAATCCAGCGAATAGTGCGAAGACGTTCAAGCCCATCGCCTGTCCCGGGCGCTTTCCTCCAAGCGCGGTGACGATGCCCCCGAAGAGGGGCTGCGTCATGTCGTAGCCGAGAGAAAGGACGGTCACGGCCACAATCGCGAGTATCAGGGGACCGTTGAAAATCAGGGTAGCTGCACCTAGGGCACCCAACCCAAGCCCGATGGGCAACAACCTGGCGCGCCCCCAGCGGTCGGCGGCCCGGCCGATCAGCGGGCCGAACAAGAAACCAGGAATCCCGTAGCCGAGCAGGGCTACACCAATCCCTACCGGGCCAAGACCGTAACGCTGCTCGAAATAGACACCGAGCCACGTGAAGACGCCAGAGTGAAAAATCGAATTGACGAAAACATAGCCATAAGTGCGCTGCCCCCGCGGAGTGCCGATGAGATCGCGATATCCGAGGAATAGCTCTCCCATCGTCTCGGGAACAGCCTTCCTCCTCGACGAAATAAGTGAACGGCGGAGCAGCAGCACCACGAACACACCCACGGCGGCCAAGGCGACCAAAACAAAGAGGCCGCGCCAACCAAGCAGAGGCTCCAGCACGGCACCGAAAGTCGAGCCGAAAGCCATGCCACCGGCCATTGCTCCGAACAGCCAGCCGAGGGGCCGTCCACGTTGTTCGTACGGATACAGGCTGCCGATGCCGCTTTGGGCCGTCGCGGAGCATGCCTTGGCGGCCTTGTCGTCGCGTCCGCTCAGTCCGCGCGCCGCGCGTGATCGGTCCGCTTCGCCGTGCCCTGGGTCAGCTCGGCACGTACGCAATGCGCGTCGATGATCGACGTTACCGTGGCATACCCCGCCACCGCGAACTGTTGGCGGGGCTGCCCTTTGTTTGGAACCACGAAGGATGTCCGCAGGACCTCCAGTCGCGCACCAACCGCTGGCAGTGGCGTGACTCGATAACAGACATCCAAACGCGGGCCATCCACATGGCCAACCCAGCCATCAGTGTAGGAATCGGTCGCGTACGCGATGCGGCCAATGGTAAGGCCCGCGAGCAGCAGCGGGAGGCTGAGACAAGCAGTAAACGATTTCATGGTCGTTCTCCAAAAATGACAACCACAACAAACACCGCCAGGCGCACGCATAACGTGCGTGGCGGTACTGCTTTCACGACCGCCGGCTGACCCTCGACAGTTGGGGCCAGCCGGCGACGTGGTCTGTCAACGTGCCGGACGGATCGCCGTCACCGTGCTACCCGTGCTGGCCTGATGGAAGGTGAATTGCACCTTATCGCCCACCTTCACGTGCGTCAGCAGCTCCGGCGAAGCCACCTTGAACGGCATCGTCATGGCCGGCCAGCCGATGGCGGCAATCGCCTCATGCTGCAGCGTGAGGGTGCCCTTGGTGGTGTCGACCGCCTTGACCACGCCCACGCCCTGCACATCGGCGGGTGTGGCTTCATGCATCCCAGCCATGCCCGGCATGTTGGGATCCATCTGCTGAGGGTTGGCAAACACCGGAGCCGTGAACAGCGCAGCGGTGATCGCGAGGGTAATGCATGGCTTTTTCATGGGTCAGTTTCCTTGTGGGTTGGAGTGAAGTGTGGCGTTTGTCTTGCTGGCTTTACGCAGCCGATAACGAACCAGCAGGCGGTACGCCGCGGGTATAACGAGCATGGATAGCAAGGGTGCCGTGACCATGCCGCCGATCATCGGGGCGGCTATGCGCTGCATCACTTCCGAGCCGGCGCCATGGCCGAGCAGGATGGGAAACAGACCGGCGAGAATGACCGCGACAGTCATTGCCTTCGGGCGCACGCGCTGCACGGCACCCTCGCGAATCGCTTCGTCCAGCGCTTCTGGGCCGGCGTGGGGATCGAGCGCAAGTTGGTGCTCCCAGGCATGGTGCAGATACAGCAGCATCACCACGCCGAATTCAGCGGCGACTCCGGCCAGCGCGATGAAGCCGATGATCGTGGCCACCGACACCGCATGACCAAGCAACCAGATCAACCACAGACCGCCGACCAGTGCCAGCGGCACGCTGGCCATGATCAGCGCCGCTTCGCTCACGCGTCGGAAAACGGCATAGATCAATAGAAAAATGATCACCAGCGCAATCGGCACCACCACCTTGAGTCTTTCCATGGCACTGGCCAGGTATTCGAACTGACCGGACCACGCCACGGTCGTACCCGGCGGCAATTTGACTTGCTGCGCCACCGCGCGTTGCAGGTTGGCCACCACCGTGCCCAAATCGCTGCCGGCCGTATCGACGTAGACATACGTGGCCAGCTGCCCGCCCTCGCTTTTCAGCATGGACGGTCCTGCTTCAACGGCAATGTCAGCGATCTGGCCAAGTGTAATCTGCGCACCGTTGGCTGCGACGATCGGCAACTGCCGCAGCGCTCCAATGGAATCGCGCTCGGCACGCGGGTAGCGCACCACGATGGGATAACGTTCGCGCCCTTCGACGGTCTGACCGATTGGATCGCCACCGACCACGGTTGCGATCAGTTGCTGCACGCGCTCCTGGGTCAACCCGTAGCGCGCGGCGACATCACGGCGGATGTGCACGTCGACGTAGCGGCCGCTGGTCGGGCGCTCGGCAATCGCTGAGCTGACACCGGGCACGGTCTTCGCCACCGTCTCGATCCGATCGGCCACAGTCTGCAGCGTAGCCAGGTCGGTACCCAGCACCTTGATGCCGATTGGGCTCTTGATGCCGGTGGAGAGCATGTCGATGCGGTTGCGGATCGGCGGCACGAACAGGTTGGTCAGCCCCGGCACGTGCACCGCCTTGTCCAGTTCCGCCTTGATCTTGTCCATCGTCATGCCGGGCCGCCACTGGTCCTTCGGCTTGAAGGTGATCGCGGTCTCGAACATTTCCAGCGGCGCCGGATCGGTGGCCGTTTCGGCGCGCCCGGCCTTGCCAAACACATGATCAACCTCGGGCACGGTCTTGATCATGCGATCGGTCAACTGCAGCAACTGCGAGGCCTTGCCGGCGGACAGCCCCGGCAGTGCAGTGGGCATGTACAGCAATGTGCCTTCGTCCATCGCGGGCATGAACTCGCTGCCGAGCTTGGTCATCGGAATGACCGCGGTGAGCAGCAGCACACCGGCCAGCACCAGGGTTGCTTTCGGATAGCGCAGCACGGCTTCGAGGAGAGGCCGATAGCCATGGATCAAACCCCGGTTGAGCGGATTGTCGCGCTCGGCACGGATGCGCCCGCGGATCAAATAACCCATCAGCACCGGCACCAGCGTCACCGCCAGCCCAGCCGCTGCCGCCATCGCGTAGGTCTTGGTGAAGGCCAGCGGCTTGAACAGCTTGCCTTCTTGCCCCTGCAGCGCGAAGACCGGCACGAACGACAGCGCGATGATCAACAGGCTGACGAACAACGCGGGCCCCACCTCGGCGGCGGCCTCGGCAATCAGCGACCACCGCTGCGCACCTTGCGGTTCACGTCCGTCGTTCGCGTCACGCCAATGTTCCAGATGTTTGTGCGCGTTCTCGATCATCACGATCGCCGCATCCACCATCGCGCCGATCGCAATGGCGATACCGCTGAGCGACATCAGGTTCGCCGTGACGCCTTGCAGATGCAGTGCAATGAAGGCGACCAACACGCCCAGCGGCAGCGTGATCACGGCCACCAGCGCCGAGCGCAGGTGCCCCAGAAACAACACGCAGACCAGCGTCACCACCAGGAATTCTTCGAACAACTTGCTCCACAGGTTCTCCACCGCGGCGTCGATCAGCTGCGAGCGGTCGTAGGTAGGCACGATCTCGACGCCGGCCGGCAGGCTGCGCTGCAGTTCCGCTAGCCGTGCTTTCACGGCGGCAATGGTGGCCTTCGCGTTCTTGCCCGTGCGCATCACGATAATGCCGCCGACCACTTCACCTTGCCCGTCCAGCTCGGCAATGCCACGGCGAAACGTCGGGCCCCGCCGCACCGTCGCCACATCGCGCAGCAGCACCGGCACACCGCCGGCGTTGGTGGTGATCGGCACGTTCTCGAAGTCCGCGCGGCTCTTCAGATAGCCTTCGCTGCGTACCATCAGTTCCGCTTCGCCCTGTTCGATCACCGAGCCACCGTTGGCGCCGTTCGCGCTGCGTACCGCATCGACCAGCTGCGCCACGGTGACGCCGCGCGCCGCCAGCGCCTGCGGATCGGGCACGATCTGCCAGGCGCGCTCCATGCCGCCCAAAGTGGCGACCTCGGCGACATTCGGCACGGTTTTGAGCTGATAGCGCAGGAACCAGTCCTGTAGCGCACGCAACTGGCCAAGATCGTGCTGACCGGTACGATCCACCAGCGCGTATTCGTAGATCCAGCCGAGTCCCGTGGCATCAGGGCCGAGGGCAGGCGTGACTCCGGCCGGCAGGCGATCCCGCGCCTGGCTCAGGTACTCCAGCACACGCGAACGTGCCCAGTACAAGTCAGTGCTGTCATCGAACAACACATCGACGTAGGAGTCGCCGAAGAACGAAAAGGCGCGCACCGTCGTCGCGCCAGGTACCGAGAGCATGGTGGTGGCCAATGGATAGGTGACCTGATCCTCGACCACCTGCGGCGATTGGCCCGGGTAACTGGTGCGGATGATCACCTGGGTGTCAGACAGGTCGGGCAGCGCGTCGACCGGCGTGCGCGTCACCGAGAACATGCCCATCAGGGCCAAGGCCAGTGCAGCCAACAGCACGAACACGCGATGCGCAATCGCCGCGCGAATCAGGGCGGCGATCATGGTCGGTCTCCCATCGGCATGCCCGGCATGGGCACGCTCGTGGCCGGCGCCGGTTTGGTGGGGGCGTCATTCAGACGCTCCAGCGCACCGGACAGGCTCGCTTCGGAATCGATCAGAAACTGGCCGGAGACCACGACTTTCTCACCACCCGCGAGGCCATCGAGAATTTCCGTATAGCCGCCGGCCGCCCGCCCGATGCGCACCGATACGGCACGAAAGTGGCCATCTCCCTCGGCGAGAATGACTCGCGTGTGGGTGCCCGTCGCGATCAGCGCGTCGTCCGGTACCACCGGTACGGCCACGTCCGGAGTCGGGTTGAGTTGCACGGTAGCGAACATGCCCGGACTCAAGGCACCGTCGGGATTGTCGAGCACGATGCGGGCGCGCTGGGTGCGCGTCACCGCATCCACGTCCGACAGCAAGGTTTCCACGGTGCCGTGGAACGACCGACCCGGCAGGGCATCGACCGTGACCCCCACCGGCGTGCCGCTGCGCACCGTGCCGGCCACCGCCTGCGGGAGTGCCGCCTCGACCCACACGGTGGACAGACCGTTCAAGGTCATCAGGGTCTGGCCTGCAGTGACGCGCTGGCCTTCACGCACATCCAGTGTCGTGACGACGCCCGCTTGCGGGGCGTGCAGTGTGATCGCCGCATCCGCGCCATGACGCGACGACTGAATATCCGCCGCTGTCAGCCCCAACACCTGCAGCCGTTGCCGCGCTGCGGAGCGCAGCTCGCGCGCGTCGGCGGACCGCGCCTGCTCCAGCGCGCGATATTCCGCCAACGCACTGTTCCATTGCGGCGCCAGCAACTGCGCCAGCGGTGCGCCGGCAGCGACCACGGTATACGGCGCGCGCACATCAAGCTTGCTGATTACCGCATCAACCCGCGCGCTGATCGTGCTGGCCTGGCGCAAGTCCCAGGTAATCGTACCGGGCACCCTGATGGCCGAAGCCAGCACCCGCCGCTCGACTAGTGCCGTGCGCACGCCGAGGTTTTGCACGGTGGTGGGATCGATTTGGATGACATCCTTGGGTCCACCATCATCGGCATACTTGGGCACCATCTGCATGCCCATCGGCGACAGGCCCGGCTTGTCGAAATGCTGCTGCGGCACCATCGTGTCGTACCAGTACAGGACTTTTCGCTCACCGGCATCCGTTGCTGATGCCGCGTTGCCAGTCGACGCCGATGCCGACGGTGCATGCCGGCGACCGCCGAGATAGCCAACCACCAGCAGTACCGCCGCGAGCAAGACGCCGGCGAAAATCATCAGGGCAGGTTTCAAGTGTGCGCGCTTCATGGCGTCGTCTCCGAATTGGGTAGCAGATAGGCCAGCGCGGCCCACAGGCGCGCATGGGTCGCCAGTGCCTCGGCGTAGGCCAGCCGCTGTTCGATTTCATCGCGACGAGCATCGAGCCATGGCTGCAGCGCACCACCACCGCGGTAGCTGGCCAGCGCCGTGCGTGCACGATCCCGTGCGAGTGGCAGCAACGTGTCCTGATAGCGCTGGACTTGTCGTCCCCAACCCTGCCAATTCACCACCGCACGCGCCACCGCTTCGCGCTGGGCGCGACGCGCATCTTCGTGATCGGCCTGCACTGCATCCCATTGCGCCTGCTTGGCGCTGATTCCCCGATCCTGCCGGTTGCGGGTGAACAGCGGCAGGCTCACACCCACCTGCAAGGTCACCATGTCCGAGAGATACGGCGCGCGCCGGCCATACTCCACCGACACGTTCCAATCCGGGTGTTTGGCAGCCCGTGCCTGGGCGAGTGCGGCCTCAGCTACCTGTTCGCGTGCTTGCCACGCCTGCATGGGTGCCTGCTGATCAATGGCTTGCTCAAGTCGAGCAGGCGCTACCGGCAGCACCTGGAAATCAGGCGTGTCGGCCACGGTGGCCGCGTCCTCACCAAGCCAACGCTGCAACCCCGTATGTGCTGCGGCGAGATCGGCGTCAACGGCCTCCAGTCGGTTGTCCAGTGTGGCCGCATCCGTGCGCGCCGCCAGCGCGTCGGTGGCGCTGCCGTCGCCACCGCGCAGCCGCGCCTGCGCAATCAGCACGGCTAATGCGCTTTCGCCGCGCAACTCGCCCAGCAGCGCACGTTTCTGTTGTGTGGCCCATACCTCGATCCACGCATCGGCAATGCGTTCGCGCACCGTTTGCGCGGCGCCGACGTAATCGGCTTCGGCTGCGTCAATCTGCGCAGCGGCCAAACCGCGCTCGGCGTCGCGCGCCGCTCGCGATGGAATCGTCTGCATCACGCCGACGGTGCGCATGGTCATACTGTCCGAGCGCAGGCTGAAAGCCCCTGGGCTGGTGACGGGGAAATTGGAAAGTCCGAGCGTCAGGGTGGGATCCGGCAACTGTCCGGCGCGCGCACCTTCCTCGCGGGCTGCCGCCGTATCGGCGGTACGCGCTTCAAGTTGCGGCGCCCGCGCCAGGCCTTGCCGAACGGCCGCCTCAAGCGTCAGCGGTGGCTCGATGGCACCGGCCGCCGTGGCCAAGGCTCCCCACAGGAGCGCGGCCAGACCCGGCACCATCAGGCGCCGGGCAAAGTGATGGGACAACATGGGTGAATACTCCGCTGGTCTGCGATCTGCGTCGCGCCATGCAGGCGCGACGCCACATACGTCAATGCCGCAACGTGTCAGATCAGATCAGGAGTGAGCAGAACAACAACATGGGCGGAGGTGGCGGCGCGCGCAGATGCCCGGCCCGTTGGAGCGCGCGATTCGATGGCAGCGCAACGACGGCGGGCGCCATCAGCATCGATGGCATTGCCGGCAACACGCTTAATGGCACCGCCGTCGTATGCGCTTCAACCTGCGTCGCGTGATCGGGCGTGCAATGCTTTTGGCACAGCGGGCTGGCGGGGGCATCCTGATTCTGCGCACAGCCGCCGTCCATGCCCGACATCGAAGTCATCAGCGCAGCCGCCGGTGTCGCTTCGGGGACCGTCGGACAAACGTAGGCAGCCAGTGCCGTCTGCTGCCAAAGCAGCAGCAGCGTCACCAGCCAGATAAGGCGGCGACGTGTGGCGCGATGCATGCGGAAAGGACGGGCCATAGGCAACACTATATCTCCAAAATACCAAGAATTTCATTGACCTGAATCAACTACAGATTGTCGGCCCGGTCTCCTTCGCTGTTCTTGCCGGCCAACCCCGGCCCTCCTGGAGAACGGGGTGGTCGCCAAGCCCGATACCAAGGTGTGCTGGGCGTGAGGAAGGAAACACATGGTGGCGTACTCCCGCGTGCCGGCGAAGGCATCGCGCTGGATTCGCTTCGCTTCATTCGCCGGCGTTGGTCATCTCAGCCATGCCGTTTTCGGCCCAGTCGCAATGCGTTGGCAACCACCGACACGGAGCTCAGGCTCATCGCCAAAGCGGCGATCATCGGGCTGAGCAACAGGCCCGTCACGGGGTACAGCACGCCGGCCGCAATCGGTACACCCAGCGCGTTGTAGAGGAACGCAAAGCCCAGGTTCTGCTTCATGTTGGCGACGGTGTCGTTGGAAATCGACCGTGCCCGCACGATGCCGCGCAAGTCGCCCTTCACCAGCGTCACCTGCGCGCTCGACATTGCCACGTCGGTGCCGGTGCCCATGGCGATGCCGACATCGGCGCCGGCAAGCGCGGGTGCGTCGTTGATCCCGTCGCCAGCCATCGCGACCCGGTGTCCCTCGGCTTGCAGCTGTTGTACAAGTTCGATTTTGTCCTTCGGGCGGACCTCGCCATGTACTTCGTCGATGCCCAGGGTACGCGCGACCGCATGGGCGGTGGTGACGCCGTCACCGGTGGCCATCACGATGTTCAGGCCCGCATCGTGCAGTGCCACGATGGCATCTTCGGTGGTGGCCTTGATCGGATCGGCCACCGCGAGCAGGCCGGCCAGGACGCCATCGACCGCCAGATACATCACGCTGGCACCGGCCCGGCGCAGCTCTTCGGACGGGATGGAAAGAACGGAGGCATCGACCCCGACCTCGTGCATCAGCGCGGTATTGCCGATCGCCAGGATGGCGCCTCCCACTTTGCCGCGTACCCCGATGCCGGTGGACGACTCGAAGCTCTCCGGCGTTTCTAGCGTCAGGTTACGATGGCGGGCTTCCGCGACGATCGCGTCGGCCAGTGGGTGCTCGCTGCCCTGATCGAGGCTGGCCGCCAGGCGCAGCACCTCCTGCTCGGTGAACCCTTCGGCCGCGAGCGCGGTGTGGAACGCCGGACGTCCCTCGGTCAAGGTTCCCGTCTTGTCCACGATCAGGGTGTCAATCTTGCGCAGGTTCTCGATCGCCTCGGCATCACGGAACAACACGCCTTCCCCGGCGGCGCGGCCGGTCGCCACCATGATCGACATCGGCGTGGCCAATCCCAGCGCGCAAGGGCAGGCAATGATCAAGACCGAGATCGCGTTGAGCACTGCGAACGTCCACGACGGGTCCGGGCCGAACAGTCCCCACACGAAGAAGGTCGCGACGGCGATCGCGAGGACCGCGAGCACGAACCAGAAAGCTACCTTGTCGGCCATGCGCTGCATCGGTGCGCGCGAGCGTTGCGCCTGTGCGACCAGTTGCACGATCTGCGACAGCACGGTCGCCGAGCCGACTTTCTCCGCCCGGATCACCAGGCTGCCGGTGCCGTTGAGGGTCGCGCCGATCACGCTGGAGCCGATGGCCTTTTCGACCGGGACGGGCTCCCCGGTCAGCATCGACTCGTCGACATGGGAGTGTCCCTCGATGACTTCGCCGTCCACCGGCACCTTTTCGCCGGGGCGTACGCGCAGGCGATCACCGACGTGAACGCGGCTGAGTTCGACATCCTCCTCGCCGCCATCGTCGCGCAGGCGGCGTGCGGTTTTGGGGGCCAGCCCTAGCAGGGCTTTCAGGGCAGTCGAGGTCTTCGAGCGGGCACGCAGTTCGAGTAGCTGGCCGAGCAAGGTCAGCGAGACGATCACCGCGGCGGCTTCGAAGTAGACGCCCACGCGGCCGTGTTCGTGGAATGACTCCGGGAACAGGTCCGGTACAAGGGTGGCGACGATGCTGTAGCCGAACGCCGCGCCGACGCCGATGCCGATCAGGGTCCACATGTTGGGACTGAGGTTGCGGACCGACTGCACGCATCGAACGAAGAAGGGCCAGCCTGCCCACAACACCACCGGCGTGGTCAGTACCAGCTCGATCCAGGTCCGGGCGTCCACCGGCAATCGGGGGAAGTGGTGGCCGAACATCGCCAGTACGAGCACCACCAGCGTTGCCGGCAAGGTCCACCAGAAGCGGTGGCTGAAATCACGCAGTTCGGGATGGTCCTCATCGTTCAGTCCTGGCATTTCCGGCTCCAGTGCCATGCCGCAGATCGGGCAGATGCCGGGACCGTCCTGGCGCACTTGCGGATGCATCGGACAGACATACATCGTTCCCGTCGGTGCCTGCACGGGGGCACCATCGGGTCGCCGGGTCAGATATTTGGCCGGATCCCTCGTGAAACTTTCCAGGCAGCGCGCCGAACAAAAATGATGCGTTACTCCATCATGTTCGGCGTGATGGGCGGTCTGGTGTGGATCGACCTGCATGCCACAAACCGGATCGATCGCGGTTGTCACTGCGCCGGGTTGGGTGTGACGTCCGTGGTTGTCGGCGCCCGTGTGGTGATGATGGGTGTTCATGCATCCTCCCATGACGATGGCAATGGCTTGACGTTGATCGACGTGTCAGTGTCCGTGGCGGGCGAAGTCGGACGTCGTGCCGTCGCGGCCGACCAGCTCAACCACGTAAGGCTGGACGCGGCCATCGGGCATCTCCATGCCCGGCGAACCGGCCGGCATGCCCGGCACGACGAGGCCCTTGGCATCGGGCTTTTCAGCCAGGAGCCGCTTGATGTCCGGCGCCGGCACATGGCCTTCGACAAAATAGCCGCCCACTTCGGCGGTATGGCATGACCCTTTGCCGAACGGAATGCCGACCTGACTCTTCACCGAATCGAGGTCGTCGACATCGCGCACGTCGACGTTGAAGCCCGCGGCACGCATATGGTCGACCCACGCGCCGCAACATCCACACGTAGCGCTTTTGTGCACCAGCATGACTGGAAGCGATGCGGCCGGTGAGCTTGCTGTTGCGGCATGGATTGTCGCGGAGGATGGCTGGCTGGACTGCGCATCGACGGGGTAGGTGCAGGCACCAAGCGCGCTGAAGGAAACAACGGAGATGGCTGCGAACAAAACGTTTCTTGCATTCATGGCTGAGATGCTCATTCGCTTCACGGTCATTCTCCCGATACCGGTGCGGATTGCCACTGGATCGAGACGATCTTCCAGTCTTTGCCGTCCTTCTTGAGATTGAGCAGTTCGCGGCTGCGCAACATGGTCGGCTTGCCCTTGACCATGGCTTGGATGTCGCTCTCGCTGCCGACCATCGCGGTGTCGCCCATCGGCATCGAACCGAGCGAGACGGGTGTGATCCTCGCGCTCTTCAGGAACGCGATGTCCTCGCCGAGATGGCCGTTCGCGTAGTCGTCACGCGTCTGGGTATGCCCGCCTTCGCTGATGGTGACATCAGGTGCCAGCAGGGCAAGCACCGCCGTTCGATCGCCATGCTGCAAGGCCGTGTGGAACGCCTGTGCCACAGCTTCGGCCTCTGGTGCCGCCTTTGGCTTCATTCCATCCAGCGACAGCGGGGTTTCGGCTGCAGGCGCGGTGGTCGACGCATGATCATGGCTATCCTCTGGAGCGGCGCCATGGCTGTGACCGGCCTCGCCGGACATGACCATGTCTTTCATGTCGGCAGCACCGTGAGCGTCCTCGTCAGCAGCCCCACCGTGGCTATGGCCGCCTTCGTCGCCCATGTCCATGTCTTCATCCGGCGGCGCCTTCGCCACCATGTCCTTGTATTGCTCCGGCGTCATGGCCGGCAGCTTCTGCAGGAACGCGACCATGCTCCAGATGGTGGGATCGTCGTGACTGCCACCCCATGCCGGCATCGCGCTCATCTTGATGCCGTGCTTGATGATCCAGAACGCGTCCTTCGGATCGACCCGCGTCTGTGACAGATTCGGTGGCTGCGGGTACAGTCCGGGGCGAAGCTCCGAGTCCTTCATGCCCGGCTTGAGGTGGCACTGGGTACACATAGCCGCGTACTGGCCGGCCCCTTTCAGGATCAGCTGGGGATCGTTGAGATCCGGAACCGTGAGGTCTTCCGAGCGGACATGAATGGAGCGCTCGCGCAGGGTCTGCATGACCGCGAACACCGGCTTGGTGTGATGGTCGTCGGCGCCGATGTTGTAGATGCCGGAGTACACGAACGCGCCTGCACCGATGGCAAGGACGCCAAGAACAACGGCGACGGTGATGCTGTGATGCTTGATGTGCTGTTTCATGATGTTTCCCCTTAAAACCAGATGCGAACGCCGGCCACGATCTGCCGGTCGAGAACGGGTTGATGATCCTGCCGCGCGTAGTCGGCGGTGGTGCCGATGCGACGCACCCAGTTCACGCCGATGTACGGCGCGAACTGACGACGGATCTCGTAGCGCAGACGCAAGCCGAACTGAATGTCGGACACGCCGCTACCGATCCGGCGTTGCGGATCGTTCTTGCCGTACAGGTTGATCTCCGCTTCCGGCTGCAGGATCAGGCGCTGGGTGAAGAGCATTTCGTATTCGGCGCGCAGACGCGCGGCTGTACGACCGGAAGCCCCGACGTAACCCGTCGCTTCCACCTCGAACCAGTACGGTGCCAGGCCCTGCACGCCAAAGGCCGCCCACGTGCGCTTGGGGCCTTCGCCCACGTCCTGGCGACCGCCGAGCTGAGTGCTCCAGAACGTGGCGATGTTGTGGTTCCAAAACGCTTCGAGGTCGCCGTCTTCCAGCTTGCCGCGGCTGCGCTCGCCTTCAGTGCGTACCCACAGCTTGTTCTCGTCGTTGCCGTACCAGCCTTCGGCTTCCCAACTCTGGCCGTTGGCATCGCGGCCGTGGAAGGCTTCCAACTGGTCGATCAACAGCCTGCCCAGCGGTGCGTTGTCGGCCATGTCCATGCCTTTCATGGAGCCGTAGCCGACGCCGTCGGAGTAGTCGGAGCTGCGCGCATTCGCTGGCGGACTCCCGCCCTGCATCGGGCCCATCGTCATGCCCGGCATCGCACCCATGCCGGTCATGTCGCCTTGATCCTTCTTCGGCATCGCGCCGTGATCCATACCGGCCATGCCGCTGTGGTCCATCCCCTGCATCGCTTCCGGGCTCATGCCGGGCATCGACGAGTGATCCATCCCCGACATGTCGCCGGCGGGTGCTGCCGATGCGGCAGGTTTGGCGGGCGTGGGCATGTCCGACATCGCGCGGTGATCCATGCCAGGCATGCTGCTGTGATCCATGCCCTTCATGCCATCCATGTTGTGGGAAGCCGGCGTCGGCGGGGCTGCGACGGGTTTCTTCCTGGCTTTCTTGGCAGGCGGTTTCGTTGCCGGCTTCGCCGTGCTGCTCGCAGCAGCCGGCATGGCCATACCGGACATGCTGCCGTGATCCATGCCTGGCATGGAGCTCATGTCCATCGACGATGTGCTGCTGGACGCGGGTGCACTCTGCGCCGTGACCACCGGTGGCAACGCCAGCAATATTGCGGCCAGCAACGCGGAACGCAGCGGGACGACTGAGGTGCTGCGGCGATTCATTTTCATGACACCACCACTTCGCGGAACATGCCCGCTTCCATGTGATACAGCAGGTGGCAGTGGTAGGCCCACCGACCGGGGTTGTCGGCCGACACCGCATAGGTGATGCGCTGCGCCGGCTGCACGTTGATGGTGTGCTTGCGTACCTGGAACTGGCCTTCGGGATTCTCCAGCTCGCTCCACATGCCGTGCAGGTGGATCGGATGGTTCATCATGGTGTCGTTGACCAGCACGATGCGCAGCCGTTCGCCGCTGTTGAAATGCACCGGCTTGGCGTCGGAAAACTTCACGCCATCGAACGACCAGATGAAGCGATCCATATTGCCGGTCAAGTGCAGCTCGATCTCCCGGCTGGGTTCGCGCGCGTCGATCGGTCCGCCGATGGTGTGCAGGTCGGCGTAGGTCAGCACGCGTCGACCGTTGTCGCGCAGGCCGATGCCCGGGTCGTCGAGGTTGGTACGCGGCATGTCCACATGCATGTCCACGCCGGGGCCGTATTCGGTGCGGGCGTGGCGCACCACAGGCGCTGGCGCAGGTGCCATGCCCGGCATCGCACCGTGATCCATGCCGGCCATGCCCTGCATGCCCTGCATGCCGCTCATGCCCGACATGCCTTGCATGTTCCCGTGACCGGCATCACCCATCGCCATCGCACCCATCATGTCCTGCATGGCCAGCCACTGAATGGGATCGGGCTTGGGCACGTCTGCTTCCATGCCGGCGCGCGGCGCCAGCGTGCCGCGAGCGTAGCCGCTGCGATCGATCGACTGGGCGAACAGCGTGTACGCGCGCTCGTCCTGCGGCTCGACCATCACGTCGTAGGTTTCGGCCACCGAGATGCGAAATTCGTCGACCGACACCGGCTCGACGTCCTGGCCATCGGCCGAGATCACCGTCATCTTCAGGCCCGGAATGCGCACGTCGAAGATCGTCTGCGCCGATCCGTTGATGAAGCGCAACCGGATCTTCTCGCCGGGTTTGAAGATGCCGGTCCAGTTGCCCGCCGGCGCCGCACCGTTCATCAGGTAGGTGTAGGTGTAGCCGGAGACGTCGCCGAAATCGGTCGGGTTCATGCGCATCTCGTTCCACATCTTGCGCATGGCCAAGGCCTGGCCCAGCCCCTTCTCGCGCACATCGCGAAAGAAATCCGGCACCGTGGGCTGGGCGAAGTTGTAGTAGTCGCTCTGCTTCTTTAGCTTGGCGTAGATGCGCTCGGGATTTTCATCGGTCCAGTCGTTGAGCATCACCACGTAATCGCGATCGGTCGGATGGCGATCCGGGCTGGCCGGTTCGATCACCAACGGGCCATACAAACCCGTCTGTTCCTGGAAGCCCGAGTGCGAGTGGTACCAATAGGTACCGCTCTGGCGCACCTTGAACTGGTAGAGAAAGGTTTCGCCGGGAGCGATGCCGTCGAAGCTGATACCCGGCACCCCATCTTCCTGGAACGGCAGGATGATGCCGTGCCAATGGATCGAGGTCGGCACGCGTAACCGGTTGGTCACTCGAAGGTTCACCGTAGTGCCTTCCTTCCAGCGCAGAATTGGACCCGGGATGCCGCCATTGACGGTGGTCGCCAGACGCGTGGCGCCGGTGTAGTTGACCGGTGTTTCGGCAATATCGAGTGCGAAATCGGTGCCGCTCAGCACGGTGGGCTGGCCGGGGCTGGTCAGCGCCCAGGCATTCGAAGGACGCAGCAGGCCCAGGCCGGCTACGGCACCGCCGATGGCCACGCCTTGCACGAAACGACGCCGCGACAGATCCGCCGGGGGCGGGGAAAACAAGTTCATGGGATCTCTCCAAGGCAGGTGATATCGAACATTACCGATACCGATCACAGCCGATTGCTTGCGATCGCCGACACGCGACGATCGAACGCAAAGCTCATTAGCAACGAGGGAGAGTCAGACCGCCGGTGGTCGCAACGGAGGGGCGGTATTCAACGAAGGCGCGCTGCTGGGCAGCGGCAAGGCGTAGCGGGCGGTGATCGCAGTCGAGATCAGGGCAACTGCTGGTCCGGGTGGCAACGTGGTACTGCACATCGCGGCACAATTGCAGGTGTGTCCCGTCATGCCACCGCAGCAACCGGCCTGATCGTCGCAACAGGATCGGGATGCCTTGACGGCCACATGGTGGTGACAGTGTTCACTGACCGCCGCGACCGTTGCGTGCATGGGATGGGAGTGAGGACCTCCCGTCATGCCCATCGGTGCAGCGGCCAATGAGTTGATGACCAGCATCAGCCACGCCAACACGCCCATCGCCCGAAGGCGACGTGAACGAGCAAGCAGACGTAGCGAGAAGGTCATAGGGGGAGCTTACCCGTGTGACCTGACACCCTCAACTCTGGAGGTGGGTTCAGGGGATTCACGGCTTGCTGAAACCCATATGCAAGGTGATTTTGTCGCCGGCCTTCAGGCTGGCCATGGCGGACGGTGGGAAATGCACCTTCAAGGCCATGCCCTCAGTCGTCACATCAACCACGCCGGTCTTCGTATCGGCCGCCGTCACCGTCGCCGGCATCATGTGCATGCCCATCATGTTGTCGTGCATGCCCTTCATGTCCGAGTGCATCGCACCCATCTTGTCCATGCCGCTTGTGGGCGTGCTGTCTTGGGCCACGGCGACGCCACTGAGGGCCAATGCGAGCGCCAGAGAGCCAAGCGTCGAAAGTAGTGATTTGCGTGAAGTAGTCATATGGCTGTCCCAACGATGAGTTGCCAAACGCAACAGTGTCGAGCGTGTGCCCATTTGTGTGTACGCAAGTTGAAATTCCGGCCGATTGTCCACTTTGCTACGGGCAATGTGGTTACACCTTTAAATAATCCTCACAGGCCACAATGAGTTCGCGTACCTCGGGTTCGCCGGCATCGGTACGCGCCAGAAGTATCGCGCGAAGCTGCGAAATCTGGTCGTTGTTCGGGATCAACTCCGACGGGCTTTCCCACATCCAGTCGACCACGATCGGGAGGAGTTTGGCGGCAGAAAGGGTAGCTACTTCCTGCCGAGTCGGGACATACATGCCCGCCCGAAAAACCGGGCTATTCACGCCGTGGCTTTTCCGGGCGGCCTTGAACGCACTGTCTGGCATGCCAAAGCGGTCGTCGGGGTCAGTCATGGCACGTCTCCGTGGGACACCGATGGCTCGATGCGTGGCTTCGTGGTGCTGGCATGTCGCGCATCCTCTTCCGCATGAATATAGATCGAGGTCGTACCAATGGAGCTGTGACGCAGATTCTGCTGGATGTGGTGGATCGGGGTGCCGTCCTCGGCCTGGTGCGTGGCGGCCGTATGCCGCAGCCAATGGGTCGAGGCCCGCCGCACCCGCGCGGCTTGGGCACCATCGTGCTTTTGCAGCTCGTCGGCCACGCGCCGGAAGGTGTCCTTGACGATCTGGTAGACCGCCGTGGGTGTCAGCGGGGAAGACCGTCCGGCGATGCCCAGAATGGCCGGGGCTGTGCCGTCGCCCGAAGGCAACGCCGGCAGTCCATGGAAGCGCCGATAGCGTGCAAAGTCTTCCATGAGACCGTCGCTTAGGGGAATCGTGCCCTCGACGCCGCCTTTCCCCACGGTATGCAGCCACCACCGGCCACGAATAGGCTGAAAATCGCCCTCGCTGGCGGCCGCGGCTTCGGCGGCCCGCAAGGCGGTTTCATAGAGAAAGCGAAGGATCCAGCGAACGCGTTCGTAGCGCTGCCGTTCCCGCGCAGTTGTCTGTGGCCAGCCGTCGACGACGCGTAGCACCTGGTCCCAGAGGGCACGGTCCAGGTAGCGTTCGATCGTGCGGCGGGGGCCGCGGCGTGCCCGTCGGCGCTGCAGCACAAACGGACTGCCCGCGAGATAGCCAGCGCGCACGAGGTAATTGAACAGCCCCGCCAGGATGCCCAAGGCCTGCCGGCGACTGCGCTCGGCCAGCGGCCCGATGAACAGTCGCCGATGCTCACCGCGACGGGCGAGACCGGCGTCGCACCAGGTCGCCGGTGGCTGGGCAAGAAACGCCTCATAGGCGATGACATCCTCGCGGGTGAGACTGGACACCGGCTTGCCACGCACTTGGGTGGCCCAAAGCAGCAATCGCTCGGCCTCCTTGCGGTAGCTGCGGAAGGTATGCGGCGAGTCGTGATATTCCGCCAGCCACAGGCCGATCGCGGCCACGTCGTCGTTGGCGGCGATCTGCCGCGCCACACTGGCCGGTGCGCGGTTGGTGCCGACACCTCCCGACAGGGCGGGCGGCAAGGCTTGGGGCAACGCCAAAAGGGTCACTGCAGGCTCAGTCATGCTTTCCGATGTCCGACGCCACGGAAAACACAGCGTACTGCCAAAAGACTTTCGATTATAGGAGTTATCGTAAATTTCTTGATTTAATCATTACGTATATAACGTAATACTATGATATACATTCTCTTATCCTTCGAAATTGACCCTCCGAGCGACTGGGAATTTGCCATGAGCCGTGTCAGCGATACCCGTCAGCGTACCCGTGAAGCCGCCGCCCAACTCGTTGCCGGTGCGAAGCGGCCGCACGAAATCACCGTCGACCAGATCTACGCCGTCATCCAGCAAGGCAGCCGTACGACGATCAATGACGAGCTGAAGCAGTGGAAGGACGAACGTACGAAGGCCGATGCGCTCGGTGCTGATCTCCCGGCTGCTGTGGCCGACGCCATGCGTGCCCTGTGGGTGGTGGCCGTCGAACAGGGCGAGGTGGTGTTCGCCGAACAGCGGAGCACTTTGGAAGCTGCCGTGGCAGATGCGGAGCAGCAGCACGCTACGGTTACGCAGGCGCGCGACGACGCATTGGCGACCTCAACGACACTGACCGAACAGTGCGAAACACTTCGACAGCAGATCACCACGCTGCAAACGCGAGTGGAGTTCGAGGCCACCGCGAAGAATCAAGCGCTTCAGGATGGCCAGGCACTGCAGCAGAAACTCATCGCACTCCAGACCGACACCGCCGAACAGATCGAACGCATCCGTCAAGCGCAAACTGACCAGGCCGAAGAATTCCAAGCCGTGATTGCGAGCCGGGATGCGGCTTTTCAGGTCGAACGTGATACAGCGAACGAGCGGCTGGAGGCCGCCCAAGCCCGCATGCTGCAGGAGATCGATACAGCTCGCGAAGGCCAGCGGCGCGCAGAACAGCAGATGGTCAAAACGCGAGAACGACTGGAGCGACAACAAGCCAGTTTGGCGGAGCTGCGCACCGAAGCAGGACATCACCGTCGTGAACTGGCCGAGCGTGATACCCGCTTGGGGGCATTGGCCGCGGCTGTCGCGGATCGCGATCGCATGGCCATCGAACTGGCCGCAGCTCGCGGGCAATTGGAAGGTTTGGGAACGGCGATGCAGTCGCTCGAAACTCGGGCTATCACCGCCGAGTCGCGTATCAGTACGCTGCTGGACGAACGGAAGTCGCCAGCAACGCCTCGGAAGAAACAGGGCAAGAAGTGAGACGCGTAAGCCTTGTTTGAGGCTTATGACCCAATTTTACCCTTATCCGGGCACGACCCCATCCATGGCCATCGGAAAATCCAGACGCGGGTTGATGCGGTGGTAGGCGGTACCCAGCAGGCCCGCCGCCAACAGATTGGTGTACTGCGACTGGCTTTCGTCGATGACGTTGTGGAAGTGCGCACCCCAGGCCAGCAAACCGCCGTTACGCAAGCGTTCTGGGGTATAGGGCATGGCACATTGCTCACCGGTGCCTATCGACAATACGGCCAGTTGTGCCAGGCACGTGGCACCAAGGTCGTGAGGCGGCGCGATACCGCGCCGACTCGGGCGGCTGAACTGGAACGCCTCCACCACACCGAGTAGCGCGGGGTTGTTGGCGTAGAGCCCACCATCGACGAGATCGCTCAGGCGTTCCGTCGCGTGGGCGGCGAAGAAGGTTGGCGCCGCCGAGGTGGCTAATGCCAGATCGGCGAGACGATCTTCGCCACGCCATGGGCCTGGCTTCGCGTAATCGCTGCGGAAGAGATGGGGTCGTGCATTGGTCAGCGAGGCCGCGGTGACGCAGACATCCGTCTGCACCGCGCCTAAGGTGAGGTCGCCGAAGAACGCATGCATCGCCTCGCGTAAGGCGTCGCTGCGGTAACGGGGGCGGAAATTTCTCATCCACCCGAAGCGCCGCATCGTTGAACCGAAGATGCGCGGCACGTGTCTTTCATACAGGGCGGATATCTCGCTCACCGGTCGGCCCAGTGCCAGCGCCAGTGCGATGATCCCGCCCGTCGACGTACCACAGATGAGGTCGAAACGCGCCCCCAGCGGCAGCGCGTTATCAGTCAGCGTATTCAAATACGCTTCGACGCATTCGAGAATCTTGAGTGTCAAATAACCGCGGGCGCCGTCCCCATCCAGGGTGAGCACCGAAAACAACCGGGCGGTACCGGCACGAGGCGATGGGGGTTGCGCTAAATGCATGGCAGAGGGTGTGCTGGCTTGGACTCTTCGATGCATGAGAGGAAACGCGAAGGCTGCCCTTGTCTTGACGAGTTCGTTATGCGCCTCGCGTGGGTTGAGGTGCTGCACTAGGTCACGTCAGGAAAGCTACACGCCGTGCGGACTTTTTGCTTGGCGCGCCTGCTACACCATCGAACTGATGTCCGAGGCATAGCTGGGATAGGCAAAGATGATGCCCTTGAGCTTGTTCGCCGTCAGTCCAGCGCCCATGGCCATGGCGAGCAGATTGATCTGTTCCTCGGCGCCGGGGCCGATCAGATGCGCGCCCAGGATGTTCCCGCTGCCTTTCTCGACCAACACCTTGTAGGCGCTGTGTCGCGCGCCCACGCGCAGGGAGGAATACCACTGCGCGGTTATCTCGAAATGCGCGTCAAAGTCCAGCCCCTGCTCGCGTGCCGCGTCTTCGGACAGCCCGACGGACGCCACGGGCGGAAGCGTGAAGACGACGCTGGGGATCGGCGGGTAGTGGATCGCGCGCTCGTCTTTTCCGGCGAGCAGGTTCTTGCCCGCGATCCGGCCCTCGTTGGCCGAGACCGGGGTGAGATTGGGGCCGCTGTCCGCGCAGTCGCCGGCCGCGAAGATCGCCGGGTTGGTCGTGCGCATGAAGGGACTGACTTGGATGCCCTTACGGCCGTAGGCCACGCCCGCGGCGTCCAGGTTGAGATGCTCGATGTTGGGCACGCGCCCGGTGGCATGCACCACCCTGTCGCAGGCAATGGTCTGGGTGCCTTGCGGCGTTTCATAGGTCACGATGAACCCGGCGCCGTCCTGCTCGATCGTCAACACCCTGGCCTCGGTCCGCAGGTCGATGCCCAGATCGGCGGTCGCTTCGGAAAGCATGCCGACCATGTCGGGGTCGAAATTGCCCAACGGGCGCTTCATCATTTCTAGTACCGTGACGTCCCTTGAGCCGGCGCGTTTGCAGATGTGGGCAAATTCCATCGCGATGAATCCGCCGCCGACGAAGACGACCCTGTCCGGCCGCTCCGGCAATTCGAGGAAGTCGGTGCTGGTGATCAGCAGGTTTTCGCCCGGGATATTCAAGGTCATCGGCCGGGCGCCGGTGGCAAGGTGAAAATGCCGAGCGGTCAGGAGTTCGCCATTCACTTCAATCGTGTTTGGTCCGGTGAAGCGGGCCTGGCCATGCAGGGGAACGACACCGGCCCGCTGCATCCCGGCTTCGATCCGACCTGACATGAGGTCGGTAAAGCTGCGCTTGAAAGCGATCATGTCGGGCCAATCGACAGCGGTTTGCGCCCGAAGCCCCTTGCCTTTCAAGTTGCGCGCCCAGTCGACGCCCTCGGTCACGGCGATCAGCATTTTTTTGGGGTCACACCCGCGTAAGGCGCACGTACCGCCATAAGGCAAGCTATCGACCACGGCGACCTTCCAGCCTGCCGCCGCAGCCATGCGGGCGACGCCCGTACCGCCGGTACCGGCCCCGATCACGATCAGGTCGAAACTCTCATTTGGGTTCATGCCATGCTCCTTTACTTCCGACGGACGTCGAGCAGCGCTTCGAGGTTGACAGCGATCGTGGACGCAAGGCGCTTGGCCTGGATGGCGGCGTGCCCGCGGAATTGCTCGTCCACGGTTGCCACAAATAACGCCAACCACCGCTGAAAGTGGTGGTGGTGCAAGGAATGTCGCGTGTGCAGCGCCATGTGCTGGGCAATCATGTTGCGTCGATAGCCCTCATGGTCACCGAGCAGCATCTTGCGCCAATACGCGCGAATCTTTGGTATATGTTGCTGCAGGTCAACGTCTTTGAAGATCGGTCCAAGCGCGGCATCAACCCTCACCTTGGCGTAAAAGGCGTCCACGAAGTCGGCAATGGCCTCCGGTGAGTTCAGTTCACGCGAATCCATGGCGATCGTTTTCACCTGGCGCTCAAGGGCATGCGGATGCGTCCGATCGGCCCTCGACGAATTCAAGCCGGCCGTGCATCAAACCGCTCATACGCGTCCTCCAAACGCACGTATCGCCCGCCACACGGATAGCCCGAACAAGCTGATCAACCCCAGTGCCGCGATGACCCAGTGCGCACTGAAAAAGGCGCCGGCCGTCGTACCCGCCAAGAGCGCGGCCAGGATCGGGAGGTGACACGGGCACGTCAGCACAGCCAGCCCGGCCCACAGGTAACCCGTGATGGATTTGCGCTCGTGACCGTTCATCGCCGTGCCTCTTCGTGTCGACCAACCTCTGCCCGCAGCGCGCTCAATTGCGCCTCCAACCCCACCAATGCCTGCCGCCGCTCATCGACGATTCCGCCTACCTCTGCCAGGCACATCACCGTCTTATCGGCATTCGATGCATCCAGCGACCGGCACAGTCGCGTCACGACGTCCAGGCCGACCCCTGCCTCGACCGCGGACCGCACGAAACAAAGCCGGTGCAGGGCGTTCGCGTCGAACACGCCATAACCTCCATCGGTGCGCGCGGCCGGATGCAGCAGCCCGCGCACCAGGTAGTCACGCACGATATGCACGCTCACGCCGGCGTCTTTAGCCAGCTGTGACACGGTGTAGGCGTTCATCGAACACCCCGTCTCCTCATCCGGCACAGCAGGAAAGTTGCTTGACGTCCTTGGTGAAGGTCTGTGCCGCCAGTTTCAGGCCCTCGACCATCGTCAGGTACGGGAACAACTGATCGGCAAGCTCCTGCACGGTCATGCGCGCCCGGATCGCCAGTGCGGCCGCCTGGATGATCTCGCCGGCTTCCGGCGTCACCGCCTGCACCCCGATGAGCCGGCCGCTACCCGCTTCGGCCACCAGCTTGATAAAGCCATGGGTGTCGAAATTGACGAGCGCCCGCGGCACGTTATCGAGTGAAAGTGTGCGGCTATCCGTCTCGATACCCTGCAGGTGCGCTTCCGCCTCGCTAAGGCCTACGGTCGCGACTTGGGGCTCCGTGAACACCACCGCCGGCATGGTGGTGAGATCCAAGGTCGCCTCGCCCCCCATCAGGTTGATGGCGGCACGTGTACCGGCGGCGGCCGCCACGTAGACGAACTGCGGCTGGTCGGTGCAATCGCCCGCAGCATAGATGTGCGGCGCACTGGTTCGCATACCGCGATCGACCACGATGGCGTTTTGAGCATTCACCGCAACACCCGCCGCCTCCAGCGCGAGGTCACGCGTGTTGGCGGTCCGGCCCGTGGCCACCAGCAACCGATCGGCACGCACTTCGCCGTGCCCGGTGGTGAGCACGAATTCACCGTTGGCATGGGCAACTTGGCTGGCCTGGGTGTGCTCCAACACCTCGATGCCTTCGGCACGGAACGCCGCCGTGATCGCCTCGCCGATGGCCGGATCTTCGCGAAAGAACAAGCTGCTGCGCGCCAAGATGGTGACGTGACTGCCCAACCGCGCGAAGGCTTGCGCCAATTCCACCGCAACCACTGACGAGCCGATGACGGCGAGCCGCGGCGGAATCGCGTCACTGGCTAATGCCTCGGTGGACGTCCAATACGGGGTGTCCTTCAAGCCGGGGATGGGCGGCACCGCCGCGTGGGCACCCGTGGCGATCAGGCAGCGATCGAAAGACACCTCCGATTCACCACGCCCCGTCGTCGACGTGACGACGAGCGTGTGTGCGTCCTTGAAACGCGCTTCGCCACGCAGCAGCTGGATGTTGGGGTTGGTATCGAGAATCCCCTCGTACTTGGCGTGACGCAGTTCGTCGACACGACCTTGCTGTTGGGCGAGCAGTCGGTCACGCCGAACCACCGGCCCCGTACTGGAGATGCCGTCATCGAACGGACTGCTTCGACGCAGGTGGGCCACGTGCGCGGCGCGGATCATGATCTTCGACGGCACGCAGCCGATATTGACGCAGGTACCACCGACGGTTCCGCGCTCGATGACGGTCACCCGGGCGCCGAGTTCAACGGCCTTCAGCGCTGCCGCCATGGCCCCGCCGCCCGTGCCGATGACAGCAACGTGCAGTCGCTGCTCCGAAGCGGTGGGCGTGCGGTCGACATCGCCACGCGGCTTGAACCAACCACCCAGCGAGCCCAAGGCCTGGTCGAGCATGGAGGACTTGCGCGCGAGTGTGTCGGCTTGCGGTGCCGAGGCGGCGGCGATCCGGTAGTTTTGCGGCAGACCCGCGTTGAGTTGCTCCACCGTCAATGGCTGGGTACTACGGACGTGCGCCACATTTTGCGGGTAGGCGACGTCAGCGGCGACGACGTCAGGCAACGCCCGGAGCGCTTTTTCAACATGTCGGGCGCAATCGGCGCACGTCATGCCGATCACAGAGAGGGTTTGTTCGTTCATGATGTTCCTGGCAAATGAACGCGTGTCGCTTCGGTTCGAAGCAGAGCGGCACACCGTTGAATCAATAGAGGGCCCCATCAACCATCGCAGTGACGGCACCTTCCGTTAGCAGCAATAGGGCACCACGACGATCAACAAAAGCACGATGCCGATGACGATCGCGGCCGTGATGAGGTCGGTTTTCTTGGCACTCAGCCATGCTTTCATGGGTGTCATCTCCGATAGGGTGATCCAACGAACGCCGGTACTCCACGGGGTTTGATCCCACATCTCCACCCGCGGAAGGTGGGGTGAGTGTTCAACAGCAGGCGTCGTCTCGCTTCGCACCGCGGTGCCCCTTTCCCGGCGGCGATACCAGATCCCAGATGGATACCGCGACCATCAAGACCAGCCCGGGATAGAGCAGCCACGCCGCCATGCGCAAGGCCCCGATCAGCACCAAGACCGGTCCGATCACGCCAAGGGCCATGCGTAACCACTGCCGATGACGGAAGCCGGCGATCCCGTTGGCAAGCAAGGCGACCATCGCAAACAGTGGCAGCAAGTAATGGATGAATACGCCCTCGTACTGGCTCAGAAAGCCCAATCCGATCGCGGCGCCCAGGCTGGCGAGTGCAGGAAAGCAAGCAGCGCATCCCATCGCTGTGACGATGGCCCCGATTACGCCCGCTTTGTCGGCGGTGCGTGTGAGTGGAGTGAGAGACATGGGAATGACCTCGGGCGCTTCAATTCTTAACGGTGGAGGGGTAGCCCGCATCCGTCGTGGCGCTGACGAGTGCCCGGGTGCTGGTCTTGGCATCATCGAAGGTCACAACGGCTTCCTTCTTGTCGAACAGGATCTCGGTCTTTTCGACACCGGGAACCTGGGACAGCGCTTTCTTGACGGTGATGGGACATGCGGCACACGTCATACCGGACACCGACAGGGTGGCGGTCTTCGTAGCCGCCCAGGCAGGCGCGGAAATGGCGGTGGCAAGGACGATGAGAGCGGCAAGTTTCTTCATGGGTGGATCCTCCGACGGGTCAGTAAAACAGCGTGGCGAGATAGGGAAAGGTCAGCGCCACGAGCACCAGGGCTGCGACGATCCAGAACAAGACTTTGTAGGTGGTCCTGACCTGCGGCACAGCGCAGACGTCACCAGGCGCGCACGCCGTAGCAGGCCGGTAGATGCGTCGCCAGGCGAAGACCATCGCGATCAGCGCTGCACCGATAAAGTACGGGCGGTACGGCTCAAGCACAGTCAGGTTGCCGATCCAGGCGCCACTGAACCCAAGGGCGACCAAGACCAGGGGACCAAGGCAACAGGTCGACGCCAGTAGTGCGGTGATACCCCCGGCCAGAAGAGCGCCGGAACCTGTTTTCTTGACGACTTGGGTATTTTTCATGGAGGGCTCTGCGTGGATGGGGGCGACTATGGGAGCACTCTATTCGCGTACTTAGGTACAGAGTCAAGCGCAAGAATTTTTAGCGTCAACCCGCTGCAATCAGTTGGTGCTTCAGCAGACTGCGCAGACAAACCGCGAGATCGAATGCTCCGTCGATGGCCCGAGCCGCCGCATACGCGGCCTCCAGATCACGCGTATCGATCAGCGCGGCGATGCAGGCGAAGCTCGCTGCGTCCAGCACGGTCATCGCCACCTCGCCGCCGTCACGCCACAACACGACCTGTTCGCCGCGACCATCCAGCTGCAGCCGCTCGCCTTCGGGGGCGGTGGCGTAACGCCAGATCGTCAGCACCGGATGCGTACTGCCCAGCAGGCGCACGCTGGGATGCAACCGCCAGGACAACGATGTCGTGTCATCGAGCGTGGCCGGAGCCAGTGGCGATGCTTCAGCGGCCAGTGCGGACTGCTGGCGTAGCCACTCCAACTGCGCCACATCAGGCAAATAGGCAAGTGCTGCCGCTTCGGGCATCGTGGCCAGAAACGCGGCGAAGGCGCCGCCGAACGCCTGCAGGTTGCCGCGCGTCGACGGATGATGCAGGCGATAGCGCGTCGCTGCGGCCTCGAAGAAGGCCTCGCCGACCAGCGCTTGCACCGCGGGGTACGTGGCGCGCAGCGTTTCGATCTGCGTACTGGCGATGGCGTTGCCGTACACCTGCAACCGTGCAGCGGGGGCGAGGCCGGCACCGACAACCCACTGCGCGAGGTCACTGCCGCGATCGAGCACGGCGTTGGCGAAACCGCGTTGCAACTCAAGCAATGTGGGTGCGGTGACCATTGAGCAGGGCCTCCGCGCGGCCGGCTTCCGCCAGCAACACCTCAAGTTCGGGGATGTCCTGATCCCACTCAATCAGGGTGGGTACGGGGCCGAACAGATCCAGTGCCCCGGCATAAAGCGCCCAGACTTCGGCATCCACCGGCCGGCTGTGGCTGTCGATCAATAGCGGTACCGCGAGATCGGTCTTGCGAATAAATCCACCCAAGTGGATCTCGCGCACCGCCGCGCGCGGCATCGCACGCAGATAGGCATGCGCGTCGAAGCCGTGATTGACGCTGTTGACGTAGACATTGTTGACGTCGAGCAACAGGCCGCAGCCACTGCGACGTATCAATTCGGCGACGAACTCCCACTCGCTCATCTCGGCGTGTTGGAACGTGAGATAGCTGGAAACGTTCTCGACCAGGAACTCGCGGCCCAGCGCGTCCTGCACCTGCTGCACGCGCGTCACTATCAGGTCCAGCGCCTCCCGGGTGAACGGTAGCGGCAGCAGGTCGTTGAGGTGGATGCCGCCGATCGCGCCCCAGCAAATGTGATCGGAGACCAGCCCCGGTTCGAAGCGTTGCACCAGCGCACACAGCGTCGCCAGATGCTCGTCGTCGAATGTGTCGGCTGATCCCAGCGAGAGGCCGACACCGTGCAGGCTCAGCGGATAGTCGGCGCGCACATGCTCGATCGCCGCATGCAGTGCTCCGCCGTCGGCAAACAAATTCTCACTGTGCACCTCGAACCACGCCACGCGCGGACGTTCGCTCAACACCCGCTGCATGTGTGGCGCACGCAGACCGATCCCGACTCCAGAAGGAGCCGAGATCGGTGGCGCCGCGAGCGTGCTCGCGTCGTGCATCGTGGTGTTGCTCAGCCCTTCTGTGCCGGTTCGAGTTTGCCGCCGTCGATCTTCTCGCACAAGCCCTTGGGCACCGCGACGAAAGAGTTTGGATCGCGGGCCTTGGTGTCCTGGCTGGCGCAGGAGTGGCCTGCTGCTTTGCAGTCGTTCTTCTGCGCAGCGTTGATGCCGTAACACTTCTCCATATGACTCATTGACATCGGTTTGCTCTGCATGCCTGCGGCCGCTGCGACTGTGGTCAGACCCAACGTGAGTCCTCCCGCCAGAACGGATTTCAGAATCGATGCGGTATTCATTCTCAACTCTCCAGTACGTGGCCAGAAACACTCTGGCCTTCTTTGAAAATGACAATCGGTAACCCATGCAGAAACTTTCCCGTGTCGACCAGCAGCCATCCTCATCTTCGAACCGCGCGTCCGGTCAATCTCCGCCCATGGCGCAGAGCCTACTGCCGTACTTCGGTACGACATCAAGCGTGGATTGCCAAGACCGCGGGAGCCTTGACCGACGTCCTACTGCCCATCGTGGCTCGGCCTGAGATGGAAGGTCGGATGTGCGCATGCGATTTCCGTGATGATGTCGCTTAGCAGCTGGCGTGCTTCCTGCTCGCAGCCTCCGCAGCCACCCGAGCAGCCGGTGAGCCACTGCAATGCTTCGAAACTGCGCACCCCGGCCACCACCGCGTGGCGAATGTCCTCCTCGGTCACGCTGTGGCACACGCAAACGTCAGTCATGATCCAACTCGCGTGGCGGAGCCGTCCTGTCGTAGCCTGAGACGCGGCGGATCGCAGATGTCGGTCCTGAAGCACGGAGTCGTACCCACGATCTGACGCGAAGTCGGCACGTCAACCCGCGGCCTCGGGCAGGAGCGCAGCGGGCGTCAACCACGCCTCCAGCTGCGGCAGCGCGTTCGGTCCGAGATGCTGCTGGAATGTGTTTCGCGCCACCCCGAGTAGCCGGGCAAGTCGAGCTTCGATAGGCAAGGCCTCGTCTGCCACAAGAACCTCTAGCAGCGCACACGCGAGATCGCATTGCAGCGCGGCCCCATCGGGCAACGGAACGCGTGCTTGCGACAGCCGCTGGACGAGACGGGCGGCCATGGTGTGCGCCTCCTCCTGACTGAGCTGATCGACCGTCTCGCGCCGGTACCAGTATGAAGGGTTCGGAAATGTGGCAAGCAACGCCGACGCCGTCGTGGCAGCTACCAAAGCAACCTGGCTGTCACCGCCGAGGGCAGCACGCAGGAGGCCGACCTGCTGGTCGACCCGAAGCTCACGCAGCCATTTGATCGCGATCACGTCACCGCGATGGTGCAGCCAAACCTCTGCAATATCAGGATGAACCTCCAGGCGTGCCAAAACGGGTTTGGCAAGGCACCCGCAACCGATCTGCGGCACCGCCTCGCACACGAGCGGCACCGTGTAGAAGTGAATGAACACGAACGTCTCCCAGGGGGTGAGGTGGGTGTACGCTATGTCCGTAGTCATGTACGGAGTCAATGGGTATGGGGAAGCCATCGGAACAACTGACCATCGGTGCGTTTGCCAAAGCCGCGGGGGTCAACCTGGAAACCATCCGGTTTTATCAGCGCAAGGGGCTGCTTCCGGAACCGGACAAACCCTATGGCAGCATCCGCCGCTATGGTGATACCGATGTCGCTCGTGTGAAATTCATCAAGTCAGCGCAGCGTTTGGGCTTCAGCCTCGACGAAGTCGCACAGTTGCTCGCCCTGGAGGACGGCACCCATTGCAGTGAGGCGGCACAATTCGCCGCGCAGCACCTGGCCGACGTGCGGGGACGCCTGAAAGACCTCAAGCGCATGGAAACCGTACTGGCTCGATTGGTCGCGCAATGTCATTCGCATCGCGGCACCATTACCTGCCCCCTCATCGCCTCCCTGCATGGCCGTTGAGACGTCCTGCCGGCGACGCCTGACAGCCTGGCGCACTCTTTGGTGGATCAGCCGGACATGAAGGCAAGCTGTTCGCCGGCTTATCGGCAATGCCCCGTCAGCAGCCGCGTGATGCGCGACCGAAACTGGTCAGGGGTCAACGTCGTGATCGGTTCGCGCTGCGGCCATACCTTCAGGATGGCGGCTCGGAAATTGGCGGGCGTGCTGCCTTGCTCGGGACCAATGATGTAGGTCGGCACCGTGGTGACCGCGTAGTGCGGGTACATCTGCCGCGCGACGTCTTCGAACCGACCATGATCGGTGGCGCCTTCGGCAAACACCAGCAAAGCCACCCATGCACCGCAGCGGTCGCAACGCACTTCTTCGACGGGGATGGTGCCGCCGGGCAGCGAGTGCTTTGCCGCCAAGGGTGGTGGTGGCGTACTGCTCGGACCGCGAATGGACTCCAGCGCCGTCACGATCTGGTGCGACAGGGGTTCCAATATCGCGCGCCGCTGGGCAAACATCGCCTCCCGTTCGTCGCCGGCGATGTCGGTGACCACGCAGGTTTCGCCGGACGCGGTACCTGTGACGCGCAGGCGTCCCAACTCCCCCAGTTCGGCGTGCCGAAAGACGTAGGCGATACCGTCCGGCAAAGGGTCGCGGTGAAAGGACACATCCGGTGGCAGCTTTAATCCGGCAGCCGCTTCGGCGGGCGATTTGCGTTGGGAGGTCATGCGGGATTCCGTGCGAACGCGTGGCGGCTTCCAACGACGTTAACGCATGTTCCGCAGCACCGGCCTGACCGGCTGCAGGGTGGGCAGCAACCGCGCCATGTACCGCTCGACCGGGAACAGGAACAGCCCGCGAAAATTCACGAGACGCTCCTGGATCGGCGCGATATGGCGCAGGTTCTCGGGCACCGCGAGGGCTGCGATGTCGGCGGGCAAGGTCGCGAGCGATTGCTGCATGCGCGCCGTGGTCCACGCCATGACGATGTTGCTCAACAGCGTGATGGCGGAGGAGACACTTCGGAGGCGCGCGTTGTGGCTCATCTGATGCCGCGGCACCTTGCCCGTTTCCAGCGCATGCTCCAGCACATGGACACGTTCCCCGTGATTGAGGGTGCGCAGGATTTCCCGGCGGAAGTCGGGTAGCGTGAACCAGCGGCACAGATAGAGCGTGAGTAGCAATCGGCCGATCTGGACGCCCGCGTCGTACAACTGCTCACCGGCCGCGGCGGAGCCGAAGCGGGACAGGATGTCGACCGCGCTCGCTTTGCCGACATGGGTGGAGGCCGCCATGCGGACCCATTCATCCCATACGGGCTCCACCTTCTCAGGATGCGCTCGGTTCTTGGCGATCACGCTGCGCAGCCCCTCGGGCACCGTCATCGCCGGGGTCACATACAGCTTGTGTGCGCTGGCATCACGCAGCCGTGGGCACATATCCTTTCCCACCGTTTTCGCCAAGAACATGCCGAATTCGGTTTGACCGTGCGTATCCACCGCCAATTGGTTGATCGTGACCGTGCTTTGGCGAAGGACCCCTTCCAAGGCCACACCCTGTTGCCGTTCGCCGAGCACGACGGGCTGGTCGTGAAAGATGCCCCAGCGGTCATGGATGTGCGTGTAGATGCCAATCGACTTCTTCTTCGTGCGCGGGTCGCGACGTGCCAGGGGGCTGCTCTTGACGGTTTCACGACTCATCATGTCCGCGGACGCCAGATCGGCGCGTCCCCAGGATTCGGCAATGGGGTGGCTGTGCATGTACTCGAAGACGGCGGTATTGGCTTCCCGTAAGCGCTTTTCTTGGGCGATCCAACGCATGCTCTGATTGACGGCATCCGCGGAGAGGCCCGGCATCATGCGCGCCGTATCGGCGGCGGACAATGCCGTGCCGTGCGCAAGAAGACCGGCATACACCAAGCGCAACTCATCGATCGAGCGCGGCTCGCGGCCCAGCAGCGTCCAGCTGAAGCGGGTGTGGCTGTCCACTTCCATCATGACGCCCGGCAGCTCTTCCGCTCCCATGCGCTCCATCAGGGCATCCCGAAGCACCATCACGGCTTCCGGCACGTCCTCCGCCGGGAGTTTGGGCAAGTGCACACCGTCTCTGTCCACGGTGACGTCGCCAGCCTGCGCGGCTTCACTCAGGTGCTGGAGCTGCTTGGACACTTCCTCGACCAGCGGACCGGTGAATTCCTTCGCGTCGCGGGGCAGCTTCAAGCGCGCGTAATGATGCGTCTTGCTCTTGGTCCATTCCGCGGACGGAATCAGCATGCTTTCGCGACTGCGGAAGCTGAAACTGTGCGCGACATACACGCTGCCGTTCTTCAGGGCACGGCGTAACGCCAGCAGCGTCGCCACCTCGAAGGCCTGCAGGGCACGTTGCCGGTCGGGATTTGCCAGCATGTCGTCCCACACTTTGCCGAGGTGAACCGGTATCGCCTCGGGCAGTGCTGGTTTGCGCTGCAGATAGATCTCGCGCAAGGCGTCCAGCGCCTGACGAACCGGGTGCGGCGCCACGCTCTCAAAGGGAAGCGCACACAGCATTTTCAACAGCGAGCGCGAGTGGCGGTTGTTTTTGAGGAGGAGTTGTTCACGGGTCAGGTGCGCTCGGCTGAGTTTCTTGCCGCCGCCGACCTGTTCCACCGCACGCAGAATCGCCGCACGCAGATCCTCTTCGCGAAGGGAGCGATCGAGGGCCAGCTCGCGGACTTCCTTCGCAAAGGTGGTCAGCGTGCGCGCACGCGCCTCGGCGGATTGGACCACGGCGCGCATCCCGTTGCCCCAAAGATCGGCTACGTGTTGGCGCGTCATGGCCAGCACCCGGTCCGTGGCGGTGCACAGCGCCGTCTGCAGGTAACAGGCGACCTCGATGGTCCGGCGCGTTGCCGCAATACGCTTACTCGCCGCGGGTGGCCGATCTGCCATCGCCTGGGCGTAATGGCGCTTGATGTGATCCGACACGGAAGGCATGGGGTGTGCGGCCACACCGAGTTGGGTCAGGTATTGGATCCGCTCGAACTGTTCGCGAATCTGGGGGAGCGACTGCCGGCGTGGTGCTTGCGCAAGCCATTCCTGAAAGGAAAGACCAGAGCGATGGGGTTCGTCGCAGGCCCGCACCCACGCATCGAGGACAGTGAAAGGGGCGTCCTTCTGCAGCACGGTGCCGAGTTCATCCTCGGCCAGCTTTAGCGCGACATCGATGGCGCTCTTCAGTGGGCGCTCGCCCTCAATGAGGATGCCGTGCTCGTACAGCCACGTTTTGACGTGTGTTTTCAAACGATGACGATCGAACTCGGACAGCACCTCGACACGCAGGTAGCGCACCAGGGCACGGCGCTGGTGTTCGGACATGCGACCAAAACCCAACGTTTCCATGGCGGCGTTCTGGTGCGCGAACAAGGTCGGCCGGCGGCGATATAGCGAGCGGAGCGAGGCAATATCCGGCGTCGTGATCTCCAGCGTTTTGCCTAGATGTGCCCATAGCTCGGCAGGGACTACTTTGACGGCCGCAAGCACGCTGCCAGTCATCCGGATGAAGCCGATCTGCAACGCCAGGCCCAGCCGGTGCAGCGCGTCGCGCTTGGCGAGAATGACGCGCCGTTCCTTGGCCGAGTAAGTGAAGAAGGCATGGAGCTCGAACTGATTGAGCTCCTTGGGAATGGTGCGCAGCCCAAGATACGGCGCCTGCCAGTACTGCATGCCTACCTCCGGCCTTTCCGTGGAGAAGATCTGAGGCTAACAGCAAACTGTTGATTTTATGAAGATTGCTTCCCGGGCGCCTACATTATTCCCCGTCAAATCAAAGAGTTGCTTGACGAGGCTAAGCGTTACTATTTGCACCTAAAACAAGGTGACACCTTGCTGCGCGGCAACTTCATGTCGAAGTGTTTCGCACTGTTCGGTCAGTGCTGTCGCCATCTCCATGGCATCGGCGCGCGTTTGCAGGGCTGCATTCCGCTGCTGCTCGGCCTCCGCCAAAGCGGTCTCCAAGGCGCCCCGCTGTTCGGCAAATACCGCTTCGCCCTGCTCGACAGCGGACACCCACAGGGTGCGCATCGCATCGGCCACAGCGGCCGGGAGATCGGCGCCGAGGGCGTCCGCTTTTGTACGTTCGTCCTTCCACAGCTTCAACTCGTCATTGATCGTCGTGCGGCTGCCCTGCTGGATGGCCGTATAGATCTGGTCGACCGTGATTTCGTGGGGTCGTTTGCCGCCGACAACGAGCTGGGCAGCGGCTTCGCGGGTACGTTGGCGGGTATCACTGACACGGCTCATGGGCATTCTCAGTTGCTGGCGGGTCAATTTCGCAGGATATGAATCATGTATATCATAGTATTACGTTATATGTGTAATGATTAAATCAAGAAAGTTATGATAATCCCTATAATCGAAAGTAATTCAGCAGTACGCTGGTGGTCCCGCGGCATTGGACATCGGAAAGCATGACTGAACATCCTTTGAGCCTCGCCGTACCCCAGGCCCTGCCTCCTGTCCTGTCGGGATGCGCCGGAACCAACCGTGCTCCGGCGAACGTGGCCCGACAGATTGCGGCCAATGACGACGTGGCGGCGATCGGCCTGTGGCTGGCGGAATATCACGACTCGCCCCATACCTTTCGCAGCTACCGCAAGGAGGCAGAACGGCTGCTGCTCTGGGCCACGCAAATACGTGGCAAGCCGGTGTCGAGCCTCACCCGCGAGGATGTGATCGCCTACGAAGCATTTCTCTGCCATCCGCCCGCCACTTGGTGCGACGACAGTCTGGCCCGTCGTGGTGAGCATCGGCGCCTGTTCACGGGACCATTGGCCGAGCGCAGCCGACGTCAGGCCTTGGGCATCCTCGCAGGGCTGTTCAACTATCTCGTACGCGCCGGCTATCTCGCCGGCAGTCCGTTTGTGCTGCAGCGGCGACGGGCGCGTCGCGGGATGCCCCGTGCTATCGAGCGCTATCTGGACCGATCCCTTTGGGACGACGTGCTTCACAGCATCGACGGTTGGCCACGGTCGACGAACCGGGATTGCCAACGCTACGAACGCGCTCGTTGGGTACTGCGTTTCCTGTACGAAACGGCTTTACGGGCTTCCGAGGCCGCCGCGGCCTGCGAGAGCGATTTCCAGCGCGTTCGTGGTCGGTGGTGGCTCCATGTCGTGGGCAAAGGCGGCGTCGAGGGTCAGATCCCCCTCAGCGACCATCTCATGGAGGATTTCGCGCGCTATCGCGGCTTCCATGGGTTGCCGCCCGCGCCGGCCGACAATGGCAAGATACCGGCCATTCTGGGGATCGCCGGCCGCGCTTCTGCGCTCACTCCCACGGCGATCTATCAGATCGTCAAGGCCACCTTCCGGCATGTTGCGGATACGCTCCAAAAGGAAGATGCCGCCAAAGCCTCCCGAGTGCGGCGGGCGTCGACTCATTGGCTACGGCATACGGCCGCCACGCATCAGGCCGAAGACGGAACACCGATCCACCACATCCAGCAGAATCTTCGCCACAGCTCGATCGGCACGACATCGATTTACCTCCACGCAGAAGAAGATTCACGGCATGCAAGCACAACGAGAACGCGAGCCGACGCCTCGCAGCAAAGAGAAGGAGACCTGCCATGACTGACCCCGACGATCGTTTCGGCATGCCCGCCAGTGCTTTCAAGGCGGCCAGGGAAAGTCATGGGCTGGATAGCCCCGTTTTTCGGGCGGGCATGTATGTACCCACCCGGCATGAAGTGGCCACGTTGTCTGCCACCCAACTTTTGCCGATCGTGATCGACTGGATGTGGGAAAGTCCGTCCGAACTGATTCCAGACAATAAACAGATTGGGGAACTTCGCGCCCTGCTGGCGGCCCGTCCTGATGCGGATGAGCCGACACTGCGAGAACTCATCACCGCGTGTGATGATTATTTGAAAATTTGATAGCGTGCTTTTTTCAACCGGGTTCAGTTGGAAAATTCGTCCAAAGGGTGCGGTTGTTTAGTTCGCCTTCGGCAGGCCTTCGCGGCCGGCGGCCAATTCGCTGGCTGGCCATATGGTCAACCACACGCCACGAAACGGCTGTACATAAAGAGCTATACGTCGATCGAGAGATGTCACCGTGGCTGGGTAGCTCACGATCCATCCTCGGGGATGTGCCTTTGCCCACACTTGCACCGACTCGCCTTCGGACAGCTGCGTCATGGGCCGTGTCAATCGGCCCAGAAAGTCGAACTGACCGTCGTACGTTTCCACATTGGCGATGGGTCTGCCCTGAGCTTCGGCACGTGCCAGTAACACCGCCGCCGGCTTGAGATCGAAAGCCGGCCACCAGGTGAGCGTGAATAGACCGTTGGCGGCGACGGCACCCACAAGGCCCACCAAAGCAATGCGGTGCAACTCGCCCCTTCTTGGCAGAAGCAGGCCACCGAGCAAAATATAGAACACGCCGAACGCGCTGCTGAAAGCCCCCAGCGTGGCGAGCTGCGGATCACGGACTACCCCGCGCGCAATGAGCTGCGGAAGTGCAAACAGGGACAGACCAGCTCCCACGGACAAGAATGCCAACGGCCACGGACCGAGCCAACGGCTCCTTCCCGGAGGAGCATGTTTCCGAGCCACGGCGGCGGCGAACAGCAAGGCGAAACCCGCACATTCCGGCAACAGGTAATACGGCTGCTTGCCGCTGATCAGCGAGAACACCAGTAACACCGGACCCAGCCAAGCGAACACGAAACGCAGTCCTGGTTCGAACGGACGCCGCAGGGCCCCTAGTGCGAACCACAGCCTCGGCCATAGCGCGAACGGAAACACCAACAGCGGCAGTAGCGGCAGGTACCACCAGAGCGGTTTCGCATGCGCGAACGCTTCCACCACGCGCCCTGCCGTCTGGTGGAACAGCAATTGCTCGCGATAGGTGGGGCCACCGATCGAGGCGGCCGTGAGCGCCCACGCTAGCAGCATGCCGCATCCGGTCAGTACAGCGAGCAGACCGCCGGCGTACCACCGCCGTGATTCACGCCGCGCCCAGTCATTCCACAGTGGACCCAGTAACCAGGGAAAGGCGACGTGCAACAGCATCACCGGGCCTTTGGTAAGCAACCCCACGCCGATCGCCAGTGCGAATCCGATGAAACAAGGCGCTTCACGACGCGAGCTCGGGGCAAGACTGACCAAGGCACCAAGAACACTGGCGGCAAGCAGCACTTCGTACATGGTTTGCAGGCCGAACAAGAACGCATAGCTGAAGGCGAATAACACCCATGGAGTCGTTCGCGCGACCGCCGCGCGTTCGGGGAACAAACGATGTGCGAGCACGGTGGCAAGCACCAACTCGACAGCCCCCATCAAAACTTCGAGCACACGGGGCCAGACGTCGCCCACGCCTCCGACAGCCCATCCCACATGAATCAGCCAGAACAGCATGGGCGGTTTGTCGCTGTAAGGCGCGCCGTTGAGGGATGGCACGATGAAGCTGTGCCGATGCCACATGTCCCACGCCACCGCGAGCGTACGGGTGGAATACATCGGCATCGGGCCGTGCATGAAGATCGCGACCAACGCGACAGCCATCCACAGGGGGAGCCAGGGCCACAGCATGCGCAGCGCGTCGAAACGGTTTGAACGGAATGACATAAGACAACCAGCTAAGGATGCTCTGATTTATTCCCGATCTGCGGCATCATAGCGACAGACCTCAGGAAGCACCCGTCGATGAAGCAACGTTCCTTTGCCTCGCTCAGTTTCGAGTCCAAGAAGAAGCCGACGCGGCGGGAGAAATTTCTTGGAGAGATGGACAAGGTGGTGCCGTGGGAAGCGCTGTTGGCGTTGATCGCACCCGCCTATCCGACGTCTGGCCGACGTGGCCGACCGCCCATGCCAGCAGCGACCATGCTGCGCATCCACTTCATGCAGCAATGGTATGCGCTGAGCGATCCTGCGATGGAAGACGCGCTGTATGAGATCGAGTCAATGCGGCGCTTCGCTGGGTTGGAGTTGAACGAGGAGGCGATCCCGGATGAGACAACGATTCTCAAATTCCGCCGGTTTCTGGAACAGCACGGCTTGGCGGTTCGGATTCTCGAAACGGTGAACTCCTACCTCGGTAAACAGGGCTTGCTCTTGCGTCAGGGCACTATCGTGGATGCCACGATCATCCAGGCTCCGTCGTCGACGAAGAACCGCGACAAGCAGCGCGACCCCGAAATGCATCAGACGAAGAAAGGCCAGCAGTGGTACTTCGGCATGAAAGCGCACATCGGAGTGGACGTTGAATCGGGCTTGGTGCACACGGTGACCACCACACCAGCAAACGTGGGTGACGTGACGGAAGTAGACAAGCTGCTGCACGGCAAAGAGAAGACGGTGTACGCCGATGCCGGTTACCAGGGTGCCGAGAAGCGAGCAGCCAAGCGCGGTCGCACTTGGTACATCGCTGCCAAACGCGGCAGCGTCAAGGCGATGCCCGAAGGTGAGTTGAAGGAAGCGGTGAAGCACACCGAACACATGAAGGCAGCGGTTCGTTCCAAGGTAGAGCACCCGTTCCGGGTGGTGAAGCGCCAGTTCGGCTATCAAAAAGTGCGTTTCAAGGGACTATTCAAGAACACCGCGCAGGTACTGACGTTGTTCGCACTCTCAAATCTTTGGATGGCACGGCGAACGTTGCTGACTTCCGTAGGGGAGGTGCGCCCGTGAGGCACCCAATCATGGTGATTCGGCGCAAAACGGCACCGTGACAGTGCTGGAACTGCTCAAAAGTCATCTTTCTATGTAACAAGACCGGAAGTTTTGGCACGGCCGTCTGGACGGCTGTTTCGAACTTCATTGATCAGAGCATCCCT
>NZ_KI421516.1:23535-93707 GCF_000473345.1 Rhodanobacter sp. OR87 | reverse complement strand
GCAGGGGGGAACCAAAAGCCCGCACCACCGCAAGAGCCGTGCTCCCTCCCCCACCTTGCAGGGGAGGAGCAAAAAAACGGCGGCCCGGAGTCCGCCGTTTTCATCATGCGAACCGGCTCAATGCGAGGCGGCTTTTGGAGCGTCCTTGGCCGTCCACTGCCTCAGCCAGGCGTTTACCGCGTCGTGCCACTGCACGCTGTTGTGCGGCTTCAGCACCCAGTGGTTCTCGTCGGGGAAGGTCAGGAACTGGCTGGGGATGCCGCGACGCTGCATGGCAGTGAACGCGCCCAGGCCCTGGGTGATCGGGATGCGGAAATCCTTGGCGCTGTGCACTACCAGCATCGGCACGCGCCAGTCCTTGACGTGGTCGAGCGGGTTGAACTTCTCGTAGTTCTCCGGGTGCTCGTACTGGGTGCCGCCGTTCTCGCGCTCCTCGAACCACAGCTCCTCGGTGTCGTAGTACATGGCGCGGGTGTCGAACACGCCGTCGTGGTCGACCAGGCACTTCCACGGCTGGTTCCACACGCCGGCGATCCAGTAGGTCATGTAGCCGCCGTAGCTGGCGCCGAGCGCGCAGGCGCGGTCGCCGTCGAGGAAGCTGTACTTGTCCAGCGCGGCCTGCCAGCCCAGCTTCAGGTCTTCCAGCGGCTTGCCACCCCAGTCGCCGGAGATCGAGTCGGTGAACGCCTGGCCGTAGCCGGTGGAGCCGTGGAAGTTCACCGTCACCACCGCAAAGCCCTGGCCGGCATAGGTCTGCGGGTTCCAGCGGTAACTCCAGCCGTTGCTCATCGCGCCCTGCGGACCGCCATGGATGATGAAAGCGACCGGGTAGGTCTGCCCCGCCTTGTAGTCGGCCGGCTTCACCACGTAACCCTGCACGGTCTCGTTGTTCCAGCCCTTGAAGGTGAAGAACTCGGCGTCGCCCATCGTCGTGTTCTTCAGGTCCGCCGCATTGAAGTGGGTGACCTGCTTCAGGCCGCTGCCGTCGGCGGCGGCGAGGTAGACGTCGGCCGGCCGCTTCAGGTCGTCACGGGCCAGCAGCAGCTTGCCGGCAGCCAGCGAGAAGCCGCCCACCGTGCCATCACCGACCAGCTGGCTGACCTTGCCGCTGGCCGCGTCGATCGCGAACAGCGGGTGCTGGCCGTTGTCGTCGGCGGTGGCGTACAGCGTCTTGCCGTCGGCGGAAAGCGCCAGGCCGCCGGGCGAGCGGTCCCACTGCGGGTCCACCTCATGCTTCGCGCCGCTGGCCAGGTCCAGCGCCATGATCGCGAAACGATCGGCCTCGAAGCCCGGCGTCTTCATCGCCAGGTAGTACAGCGTCTTGCCGTCCGGCGAGGCCACCGGGTACGCGTCCCACGCCTTGTTTTCGGCAGTGAGGTTCTTCGGTGCGGCCGAGCCGTCGGCCAGCACGCTGTACACGTCGAAATTGGTCGACCACGGCTCGCTGCTGCCGGCGATGCGCGCGTCGAAATACACGGTCCTGCCATCCGGCGCGAAGCCGAACTCGCCCTCGTCGCCGAACGGCTTGCTCGGCACGTCGCCGTCGATGCCACGGCTGAGCCGCTTCGGCTCGCCGGCCAGCTGGCCCTTGCCGTCGAAGCGGGTCACGAACAGCTGGTTGCGCCGACCGTCGGCCCAGGTATCCCAATGCCGCACGAACAGCTTGTCGTAGAGCGTGCCGCTGGCCTTGTCCTTGGCGCGCGCGTCGAGGCGCTGCTGCGTGCAGGCCAGCGTGGCGCAGTCGGTGAACACCTCGTACGACAGCAGCACCTGCTTGCCGTCCGGCGACAGCTTGTAGCCGCCGAGATCCAGCACGCCATGACTGACCTGCACCGGCACGGCATGTTTGGCCAGGCTCAAACCGCCCTTGCCGCCCAGATCCACCCGCCACAGCTGCGCCACACCCTTGGCCGGCGCCACGAAATACAGGCTGCGCCCGTCCGCCGACCAGCGCGCCGAGCCGCCCTTGTCCACCACCTTCACCGGCTGACCGCCCTTGGCCAGATCCAGCACGTAGACCGCGTTGACGCCCTTGTTCGCCGCGTAGTCGGTACTGCGCACGCCGAACGCCGCGTAGCGCCCGTCCGGCGACAGCTGCGGGTCGCCGACCCGATCCATCATCACGAGGTCGCGTACGTTGAAGGCATGCGCCCCCTCGGCCTTGACGAAGCTGGTATCCACGACGTCACCCGCCATCGCGGGCGCCGCCACCAACGCGAGCAGCAGCGCGGCAATCAGAGGTTTCATGGGGTATCCCCTTGGGTGGTCAAAGCGGTGACGGTAAAGCGCACACCTGTCGAGGCGCAAGCAGGCCGCAACCGTTCAAGATGGACCGTAGAGCGCTTGGGAGGGGCTTCTACGGCCAAGTTCACTGTTGTGATGCGACGCACACTCCGTCTTCACATTTGGTACAAAACGTGCCTGTCCATGGTGCACTCACAGGGGAGTCCACCATGTTGCGCCAGCGCATTTCCGCCGGTTTCACCTTGATCGAACTGATGATCGTCGTGGCGATCATCGCGATCCTGGCCGCCATCGCCATCCCGGCGTATCAGGACTACCTGATCCGGACGCAGGTTACCGAGGGCATGAGCCTGGCCAGCGGCGCCAAGTCTGCAGTATGGGATTTCGTATCCAACACCGGGCGGCTCCCGCCCAACAACCAATCGGCGGGCTTAGCCAAAAATACATCGATTGGGGGCAGTTACGTATCCAGTGTGGACGTGACGGGTGGTGCCATCAAGGTGCTCTACCAAGGAACCAAAGCCAACACCCACATCAACGGCGGCAGCATATACCTGCTGCTTTCGCCCATCACCCATGCCGGCAGCATCGCCTGGACGTGCTCAGCCAGTACGCTGGACCCAAAGTACTTGCCCTCTTCCTGCCGCAGGTAGCCAGAGGCTCGAATCGCCACAGCGCACACAAACTGACAATCGACGTCACTTTTGGCCTGTTCGGGACACGCCGGGCAACGCAGCACATGGGTCACAATTTTTGAATCCACAGGGCATCATCGGCACTGCTTGCGGGCTTTCGTGACGACGGGCACAATCCAAGCGCCTACAGATGTGAGGGAATACACGCGCGGCAAACGTGGCATACATGCTGCTTGACTTTGCCGCGGGCTTCCTGGTCGTTCCGACCATGCGAGTGGGGTCCGTTCCCGCCTAGGGGGATAAAGGGACTGGGGCTCAGGGGGCATCACACGGTTAGCTAACCAAAACAGAGGAACCACCATGAAGAACGTGCAGAAAGGCTTTACCCTGATCGAACTGATGATCGTGGTCGCGATCATCGCGATCCTCGCCGCCATCGCCATCCCGGCCTACCAGGATTACCTGATTCGTACGCAGGTGTCGGAAGGCGCGGTACTGACCGACGGCGCCAAGACTGCCGTTGCTGAGTTCTACAGCAACAATGGACGCTACCCCCCCAACAACCAGTCCGCTGGTTTGGCGAAAAATGTCAGCATCAACGGTCAGTACGTCAGCCAAGTCGACATGGTCAACGGCCTGATCACTGCAACCTACGGCGGTGCCAAAGCCAACAATGCTATCAAGGCAGGCCCATCGACACTTGCACTTTCGCCTGTCACCCATGGCGGCAGTATTGAGTGGCATTGCCGCGGCGGTGCAACGAACCCGGTACCTGCCAAGTATCTGCCGACGTCCTGCCGTTAATAGTTTCTTCGTTGGGATACATCTAGAAGGGCCGCCATCCGCGGCCCTTCTTTTTTTGAGGAAGCCCGATGCATCGCCTTTCCGCCAAGCCCTCTTTGCTCCTGTTACTGGGCTTCATACTGGCCTCGCTTGCATACGCTCCGGGTTTACACGGCAGCTTCCTGTTCGATGATTTCGCCAATCTGCCCACGCTGGGCGCCACCGGTCCGATCGACAACTGGGCCACCTTCTGGCGCTATATAACTTCCGGCACCGCCGACCCTACGGGGCGCCCACTGACGTTGCTGACATTCCTGCTTGATGCGCGCAACTGGCCAGCTGACCCTTTTCCATTCAAACGCACCAACCTGATCTTGCACCTGCTCAACGGTGGTTTGCTCTATGCCTTGCTGTTCCGCTTGAGTGGCTTGCTGGGCTACTGCAATCGACAGAGTCGAACTGCTGCATTGCTGGGCTCCGCCCTTTGGATGCTGCATCCCCTGCTGGTTTCCACCACGCTCTACATTGTGCAGCGCGAGGCCATGCTGCCAGCCACCTGCATGATGGCCGGCCTGCTGCTCTGGTTGCATGGCCGTGGCCTGCTGACCCAGGACAGAACAGTGACAGGCCTGACCTGGAGCGCACTAGGGCTGGGTGGCCTCACCGCACTCGGGATACTGGCCAAGGCCAACGGTGCCCTGCTGCCGCTGTTTGCCCTGCTGATCGAGGCCATCGTGCTTGCACCACGGTATCCCATGCCCCTGGGTAGAACACGGCAAGTGTACCGCCTCACCCTGCTTGTATTCGGCGTCATCCCCGCCGCCGCCGTGCTTGGCTATCTGCTGTGGCTCGGCCTCCATGGCGTGCTTGCCAGCGGTCCAGTCGGATTCCGCCCGTGGAGCGTCGGTCAGCGTCTGCTTACAGAGCCACGCGTGCTGCTGGATTATCTGCGGTTGCTGTGGCTACCACACCCGTTCTCCAGCGGACTGTTCAACGACCAGTACGTCGCCTCAACCTCGTGGCTGCAGCCTGCCACAACCCTGCCCGCCATGCTGTCTGTGCTCGGCCTGGTCGGGCTCGCCTGGTGGCAGCGCCGACGGTACCCCACGCTCGCCTTGGCCATATTGTTCTACTTTGCCGGCCAGTTGCTGGAATCCACCTCAATACCGCTGGAGCTCTATTTCGAGCACCGCAATTACCAACCCGCCCTGTTGATGTTCTGGCCACTAGGCCTGTGGCTGGCCGATGTGCGCAAGCTGCGTCTGCTGAAGTACGCCCTGATGGTGGCGTTGCCGCTGGGTTTGGCTTGGATGACCCATGCCCGCGCTGAGCTGTGGGGCAACGTGCACAGCCAGGCTTTGCTGTGGGCCAGGATCAATCCTGATTCCGCACGTGCCCAGACCAATGCCGCTCAAATCGAGATGCAGGCAGGGCAACCGGAAGCGGCCACACGGCGCCTGGAAAAGTTGCTCGCAAACCAGCCAAGCCAAGCGCAACTCGCCTTCAACCTGATCGGCGCGCGCTGCATGACCGGAGGCATTGCAGCTACCGATCTAGATGCAGCGCAACTCGCCATGCGGGGTACGCCGAATACCGGCACACTGTTTGCCAACTGGTTCGAGCGCACCTTGCCAGTGGCGATGTCGGGGGGGTGCCCCGGGTTGACCACACAAAGCTTGCAGAAGCTGATCGACACTGGACTCGAGAATCCGAAACTGTCTGCCGCCGGGCCGCGCCAGGATCTGACCTACATGCGCGGCAAGATCGCACTCGCGCAGAGCCAACCGGACGCGGCGCTGGCCGACTTCACTCGCGCGCTCGACCTGCAGGTACGGCCCGGCATGGCCCTCGAAGCTGCCGCGACCCTGGGTCGCGCCGGTTACCCATCACATGGCCTGCGCCTGCTTGACCATTACGTGAACGTGAGAGGGAACAGCATGAAACCCGGTTTAGGCATGCCATGGCTGCACGCATGGGTGCTCGAACGCCAGCACTACTGGCCACATGAGCTGAATCACCTGCGAAACCAGCTCACCCTCGACGCCAAGGCGAGCTCCGTGAATACTTCCAGCCATTCTCTCCACCCAGGCGTTCCACATTGATGGACTTTCTTCGCCGCTCGCCGTGGCGCCTCTTGGCACTGTTTGCTGCCTTCGCCATCACTCTTGCCGTGTACTGGCCGGGACTTTCAGGCGGCTTCCTGTTCGACGACTATCCCAACATCGTCGACAACAAGGGAGTGCAGCCACCTGATGCCAGCATCCCGTCGCTGGTTGGCGCCGCGCTTTCATCGCCGGCAAGCGACTTCAAACGGCCACTAGCCTCGCTCAGCTTCGCCATCAACTATCTCACCACGAGCATCGACCCGTACTGGATGAAGCTCACCAACCTGCTGATCCACCTGCTGAACGGATGGCTGGTGTACCTGCTCTCATTGGCGCTGCTGCGATCCGATCCGTCTAGCCGACACGCACGCGCCCCTCTCGTCGCCGCACTGATCGCCGCAGGATGGATGCTGCTGCCGATCAACCTCACCGCCGTGCTGTACGTGGTGCAGCGCATGGAAAGTATGGCCAACCTGTTCGTGCTGCTGGGGCTGCTCGGCTATGTGGCGGGCCGCCGCCACATGCTCGGCCACCTCATGGATCGTACAGGCGGAGGAGCATGGCGAGGCTTCATCCTGTGCGCAGCCAGCATCACGGTGCCAACGGCTCTCGGTATCCTGGCCAAGGAAACAGCGGTGATGCTTCCCCTGTATGCGCTGCTGGTCGAATGGGCGTTGTTCCGTTTCGGCAGACCGATGCAAGCGGCACATCACGCGGCACCATCGAAACGCCCGGACCTGCGCCTGATTGGCCTGTTCCTGCTGGTACTCGCCTTGCCCATGGTCGTGGGGTTGGCCTGGCTACTGCCGGGAGTGCTGAGGCCAGAAACTTGGGCCACACGCGACTTCACTCTAGGCACTCGCTTGCTAAGCGAGGCACGCATCGTCACCGACTACATCAACTGGACCCTGCTGCCCACACCGAGCGCACTGTCGTTCTATCACGACGACTTCCAGATCTCGGCCGGGTTGCTTACCCCATGGAGCACATCGACCAGCATCGTCTTTCTTACCGCCTTGGCCGCGTTGATGTTGTGGCTGCGCCCGCGCAGGCCGCTGGTGGCACTCGGCATCGCGCTGTTCCTCGGCTGCCAGCTGCTCACCGGCACCATCCTGCCGCTGGAGCTGATCTACGAGCACCGCAACTACTTTGCGAGCTTTGGCCTATTGCTGGCAATCGTGCCACTACTCGCGACAGCGCCATCGTCCCTGTTCGCGTTACCACGGTACGTGCTGCTGGCCGGGCTGATGCTCTGCTGGACCTTCCTCACAGTCCTCACCGCCTACGCTTGGGGCAATCCGTTGCGCTTGGCAGAAGATCTTGCCGCGCGCGCCCCGCAGTCGCCGCGCGCCCAATACGAACTGGGCCGCACCTACATCATCTACTCGCACTACGATCCGGTGTCACCGTTCACTCGGTTGGCGTACGCGCCGCTGGAGAAAGCAGCCTCACTTCCAAACTCCTCGATTCTTCCTGAGCAGGCACTGATTTTCATGAATGCGCGCATGGAGCTGCCGATCAAGGATGTCTGGTGGAAGAGCCTGATTGCCAAATTGAGATCCCATAGTCCTGGCGTGCAGGACGAAAGCTCGCTGGGGGCATTGACGCAATGCGTTCGCGAGAGTAGATGCAGTCTACCCTCCAACCGCATGGTGCAAGCTTTTGAAGCCGCACTTGCCCACCCTCATCCCGCGGCACGGCTGCAGGCCATCTATGGGGACTACGCGTGGAATGTCCTGGGTAACCACGAACTCGCCGAGCACCTGATCAACGAGGCGGTGAAAACCAACCCAGGTGAACCTGCCTATCGAATCACGCAAATTCGCATGCTTGTCGCCCTCGGTCGTCATGATCAGGCTCGAACCAGCATCACGGAGCTGCGGTCGCTGAACTTCGGCGGCCGCCTCAATATAGACATTGCCGAACTAAACAAGCTCCTGTCGAAACAATGAGGGACAAACACGGTTTGCAAGCCAATAACGGACCTCGTTCGTTCAGCGACGCGAATCGATCGCTGCATGCAGCAATGCTTCCAGTTTCTCCGCGAGCACCAGCCAGGACATGGCCTCCCTTCTTGGCACTATGACCGGCGCGCTCAGCTGTGCTTCGAGCCTCTGCGCCAGCGTATTTATATCTCCGGCAGGGTAAAGACAGCCGGGGTGCCCTTGCAGCAGCATTGCTGTATCACCGACCGACGCCGCAACCACCGGCAGCCCGCAGGCGAGCATCTCGACCAGCTTGAGCGGATAACAGGCACGGCCGAACGCACTGTCACGATTGCAACAGACCCCGACATCCAGTGCCGAATACAACCATGGAATGTGCTCGTGAGGAAGTACACCCAGATCGATCACTCCCTCCCCGAGAGCATGCGCTGTCGCTCCATCACGCGGACCGGCAACGACCAGACGCACATCCGCACGCCGTTCGCGCAGCAAGGCATGCGCATGCAGCAGGTCCGCTATCCCATGCGAGGCGTCCAGCGCCCCGGCAGTACCAACAAGATGCAGTTCCGGCGGAAGCCCCAGGCGCCGGCGCGCTTCTTCACGCGTCGGCATGTTGCTGCCGAATCCTGCCGGTACTCCATTACTGACAACCTCGACCGGCGGAGCATTCGGTATGCGGCACCGAACCGTTTCCTCCAACGCATGGCTCACCACGCTCATGGCATCGGCCCGCGCACAGGCTCGCCGGAACATTCGACGCAGACCCGGCAACTTGGTCAATCCGAATGATTCGTAGTCGTCGTAAAGATCCACGACGACCGGTATCCCCCATTTGCGCCCCAAACCGACGGCAGCCACCGCATGGATTGCATCAGAGCTGGCCCAAATAACCTGTGGATGGACGTCACTCCGGATCGTGTCGCATTGCCGCCGCCAGGCAAGCGGCGAAGGCCATGCATCCACCGACCACCAACGCACTCCAGCCTCAGGCCGAAACGACGCGCCACGCGGGCGATACGCGCAGGCCAGCCCGGCCACTTCGTGGCCACGCGCCGCCAGCTCGGCCGGCAGCTCGAACAGGCGGCCATAACGGTCGTCAAGCAAGTCTCTACCCGTGTACTGGCGTTTGCATAGGACAAGCACTCGCATCAGTCACGCTGCCTCGATGTCATTGCGGCCTGCTCAAGCAAGTCTAGGTTGGCTGTCGCCACATGCTCCATCGCAAAACGCTCTTCGACCAGTCGCCGGGCCATGCTCCCACGCGCGAGCAAATCGGTATCCGAGGTGCGAAACATGCGGCGCAATGCATCGGTCAAGGCTGCAACGGAATCCGGCTCGCATACCCACCCGGCCTCATCGCCGATGAAGGTGTCAATACCACCACAATGCGTGCACAGGATCGGAAGCGAGGCCTCCATGGCCTCCAGAGCAGAATTGGACATGCCTTCGTAACGCGATGGCAAGACGAACACGTCTGAGTCCAGCAGGTGCTCACGCACCACAACCGGCGATACGGCATCATGAAAGTACACACGGCCATTGAGGCCCAACGTCTGTACCTGCATTGTCAAAGCGGTACGCAGCTTCCCTTCACCGTAAAGATCCAATCGAAAGCGGTCACCCTCATGAAGGCATGGCTCCAATGCCGCCAACAGCAGGTCGAGGCCTTTCTGTTTCTCAAGTCGCCCTGTCCATATCAAGCGCCGCTCCACCGCAACCGCCATGCGCACCGGTGCCGGGCACACGAGGATGCCATTGGGAATACGGCTCAGCGGCGGTCGCCGGATGCCAATCGCTTCAAGGTCGTTCCTGATCGCGGCATTAATGAGGTTGATTGCCTGCACATGGCGATCGACGAGGCGCGACCACAGGCGCCAGCCTGGAACCGATCGCAGGAACTCCACATCGCCAGCCCCGCGCGCATTGATCGGGCACACGACCACCGGCCAGCGACAAATTCCTATCGCCTTCAGGACCACCAGGCTCAGCACCCCGTCGCCGAGACCGCGGCAGTAAACCACGTCGTATGCACGCCGGCGCCTCAACGCCAGCATCGCGACGGAAAGCATGTATCCGATCGACCGCCCGACCCTTCCCCCGATCGCCCATGGCCGCAGCCGATAGGTTCGGACCTCGTGCCCACCCAGTACCTGATACCCACTCGGGATGCGATGTCCAGCGACTTCAATCTGCATCCCCGCATGCAGCCATGCCTCCACCAGCCTTGCCACCTGGTTCTCGGCTCCACCCAACACATGCGGTGGCAGGTTGCCGATGACGAGTATCCGCAGTACACGCTCAGCCATGGCGCCCGCTCCAGCTGCGGTACATCAGAAGCGCCCATAGGGCATAACCATGGTCCGCTCGGCCGGCAAGGTGCTCATCGAATCTCGCTCTGACCGCTGTACCGTCAATCAGCGGATCCTGGGCCAGCACCTTGGTGTCGAGCAGATCCTCCGCCCACCCACGCAACGGGCCGCGCAACCAAGCCGCCACGGGCACGTCGAAACCCTGCTTGCGTCGCGCTGCGACACCTGCCGGCAGCTGGCGACCCAGCAGTTGACGGAGCAGGAGTTTGCCGACCCCGCCGTGCGCGAGCCAACGTTGCGGCATGCACCACGCCATGGCTAGCAGCCGATGGTCGAGCAAAGGGACACGCAACTCCAACGCGACCGACATGCTGGCGCGATCGAGCTTGGCATGGATACCCTCGGGGAGGCCCAGCCGCTGATCGACGTAACGCATGCGCGGCGCGAGCCCAACGAGTGATCGAGGCGGGTGAGGCCAGGCAAGCGCAGCGCCACGCGACCACCCGTTGCCAAAAACCGGTATGGCCCCCGGAAGCGCCAGCACCCTGGCGTAGTAGTCATCCGCGTCGTCAGCTCCTATCCGTCCGGCTTGCCGCCGCAGTGTCGCCGCCATTGCCCCTCGCCCGATCGTCTGCGCCAACGCTTGCGCCGTTCCGGCTGCAGCTCGGCGGATCGCTACCGGGACGTGTCCGAGCACGCCCCAAATCCGTCCCGCATCCATGTAGCGCTGGTAACCATGAAACAGCTCGTCGCCGCCATCGCCCGTCAGCGCAACCGTCACGCGCTGGCGGGCGGCTTGGCAGACAAGCAGCGCGGGCAGTTGGGCCGCATCCGCAAACGGCTCGTCGTAGATTTCCGAGAGCCGCTCGATCAGCCCCAGGGCACGCGTTGCCGGCAAGCGCACCTCCTCATGCTCGGTACCCAGCATGCGCGCCACCTGTCGGGCAGACTCGGACTCATCCAGCTCCTGCTCGTCGAAGCCGATCGTGAAGGTTCGCACTCGGGTTGTCGACTGCCGCTGCATGCTGGCAACTACCAGGCTGGAATCCACGCCCCCCGACAGCAATGCACCGACCGGCACATCGGCGACCGTACGCTGGCGGACCGCATCGTCCAGCAAGCCTTGCAGCGCGTGCAGTGCCTCCCCTTCGGAGCCGCTCCATGGCGTATCCAGACCGGCTGCAACGACTTCGTCCAGGCTCCAGTAACAACCAAGGCGCGCATGGAACTCCTCCGCCGATGGCGGCTGGGCGGCATCGGCAGCACGCAGCCGAAGCATGCTTGCAGCCGGGAGCTTGAATATGCCCGGATGGATGCTCCACGGTGCCGGCACATAACCAAGACGCAGCATCAATTCGAGCGCAACCGGTTCAACTGCATGCCGCCAACCAGGATGGCAGCGCAGGGCTCGCAGCTCGGATCCGAACACGATGCTGCCATGAACCCAACCCACGTACAGCGGCTTCTCACCAGTGCGGTCGCGTGCCAGCAGCAATTCGCCGGCTTCGCGATCCCAGAGAGCCAAGGCGAACATGCCATTGCAGCGCTGCAAGGCGGCTTCTGGCCCCCAATGCTCGAGCGCCGTCAGCAGCACCTCCGTGTCAGAATACCCTCGCCATTCCCCGTGCCCGGCAGCCGCAAGCTCCAGGCGCAGTTCCACGTGATTGTAGATCTCGCCATTGAACGTCAGGACGAACCGGCCAGATCGCGAGCACATCGGTTGCCTGCCGGCCTCGCTGAGGTCGAGCACAGCGAGTCGGCGATGGGCAAACCCGACGCCGGCATCCGGATCCAACCAGACGCCTTCACCATCCGGCCCGCGGTGTCGCAGCGAATCTCCCATCACCCGCAACACCCGTTCGGGATCGACCGGCAGGCTGCCCAGCATGCCCGCTATGCCGCACATGAGCGAACATCCACGGACTGACAGCTGTGCGCGCTTGCGCTGCTGTTTGGCCGCATCCAGCAACCCGCCGCTCGGGATTGGCTCGTCGCGAGGCTCATTGCTGGGCCATGGCTTGATGAACTGCCGCCCCGAGTAATCGATCCGGTGCAGCAACGCCGGGATACCGTGGGCCGCGAGGTATTCATCGGTTGCTTTCCTGGCTCATTCCCAGTAGCCGTAATCATCAATCGTGACTACACCTAGGCGCGACACGAGAGGAAAAGGATGCTGCGAATAAGGCAATACTTGGCTGATGATCCGTTGCTGCCATTCGGGAACATCCGGCATCCAGGTCGACCCTTGCAGCGTGCGCAGCGCGCGCAACCAATGTTTCAACATCGCTTCAATTCCCTGATCACGAGGTCACTTGTGTGTGCTTCGCCAATGTACGCGTACCACCTCGGTCGAGCAATTTGTCCGAGATCAACACACTGGCTTCCTGCACGATGCCTCCACACCGTTCCCTCCGTGAGTGACCTCAATCTCCTCCGCGCCAAGTTCCGTCAGGAAGCGATGAATCTGCGCTGCAGTCCTCCGGTGCTTGTAAACGTCGGTCATAGCATCATGGGTGTCGAGCAGCATCCACTCGTAGTACATCTGTCGGTCGCGCAGACCGAATTGTGGGTAATAGTTGACGATCGGCGTCAATCTGCTGAGCACGAATTGTAGGAACCTCGAATCCCGGAACCGCCAGACCCATGGGAACCACGTGTCGAACACGCGCTTGACCGCTGCGTAACGACGCTCCTTGGGCACTCGCAGGAAATACCAGCGATAGACGAGCCCCGCCACCCCAAATGGCGGTGGCAGATAGTTACGCAACTTCCAGCGGTAATGGTCGAAAACGAGACGACCACCAGGACGCACCCTCGACCACAAGGCCCGTATGCTTTCCTCGGGGTCGGGAGTGTGCTGGATCACCCCGAGGCACAGCACGCAATCATAGCTCTGTCGCGGAAACGGCATTTTGCGAATGTCGGCTTGGACCAAGCTGAGGCGAGGATGGCCGCCGTTGTTCGCCGCGTTTGCAGCCACTGCTGCCGAGAAGTCGAAGGAATCCACCGTGGCGCCGTGCGCAAGCAGCAGCTCTGTGAACCGGCCCGCGCCCGAACCTGCCTCAAGCACCAGTTGCCCTGATAGCGAATCCAGCCCCGTGCGCAAGCAGCGCTGCAATCGGGTAGCTGACAGCGGAATGCCGGTTGCCGAATCCAGCTGGGTCCGAGGGAATCGCAGCCACTGCTCGCCGAATGCACGCGCATAGTTCTCGCTGCCGACGAAACGTGGGATGCCATCCACGACTGGGTATTGCATCCCGCCAGGCGAAGTGCAAGCGGACGCATCGCACCTCAATGGCACTTCGGATTCTGGATCAACGAGGCGGGAATAACTGCAATTCGTCGGCATATTCATCATGATCGGGACCCTAACATCAACGTCTTGGAGCCGGCGTGGCCGCAGCGTGCTCGGGCCGAAGGACATAGACACGGCATGCAGAGCCAAGCCAGCGCGCCAGCGCGACTCGCCGCCCCATCGGCAAGCGTTCCGCCAGAAGCATGCCGCCTGTATAGAACAAGCCGACTGGATAGCTGGCTTCCGTGCGGAAGCCAGCCGCCGCAAACGTCGCACTCCACCAGTGCGCACCATAGTAGTAAGGCTCAGTCAGCGTTGTACCTCTCTCGCCATGGCGCCTCGGCCACAACAGTGCACTCCATGGCCCGATCCTGCGCCGAGAGGGAGCTTGGCCATCGCCTGCGCCCGCACCACCCCGCCGAGAACCACGGCCGCTGAGTACCTGCCATGCCCGCAGCAACACCCACGGATAATGCGCGAACGTGGTCCACCACCGCCACGCCGGGGTGGGCAGTACATGGATGGCCACGCCATCCGGCCCAAGCACCCGATGCATCTCCCGAAGCAGCGTGGCGATATCCGGAACATGCTCGAGTACATTCGAACTGAAGACGACATCGAATATGCCATCCGGCAAGGGCAATGCACGACCGTCGTAATCGATCACCGGGAATACCCTCTGGCTGGCATAGTCGCTGGCAGGTAAATCCACCGCCGTTACCCGGTAGCCCAGCGATTGCAACAAGGCGGCCTGATGGCCGGTTCCCGCACCGAGATCCAGAACCCGGGGTGGGGCCTCACCACGGTCTACCGGTGGAAATTCGCTCAGCACACGATCGAGCTCGAACTCGCGCACTGCGTGCAGATATTCGTTACTCACGCCGTTTCCCAAGGACGGTAAAGAACACGGAAGAACACTCCGCCCCAGATCAGCAACAAAAGAACTGTCTCCGCAGCCAGCAGTGCCTCAACCGCGCCAGCAAGACCTGCTACCGGGGTCCACCAGGCTGCCGTGAACCCCAATACAAGCAAAGCCAGCAGTTCACAACCAAAACGCCAACGTTTCCAGCCAAACCCCAGCAACGCATTGGTGCCCAGTGTACGCACGCAATACATTGGTACGTAGACCGACAGCATCCGTGCAGCAACAAGCGCAGGGCCGAAGCTCGGCCCCAGCAACCACGGCAGCAATCCGGCCGCCCACCACACCACCGCTCCCATCAAGATGCCATAGCCACCCGTTGCCGCAGCCAGTGCCAAAAGCAAGCGCCCTGCCTTGGCACGCCCGGCTCCTGCCCGAAACAAGTGAGGCAGCGCGGCCATCATCAGTGAATCTACCGGCAACACCGCGACGCTGATAAACCGATACGCTGCGACGTAGTTGCCGGCCAATACCTCACCTCCCCAGCGCAACGCGAAGGCTTTGTCCATGGAGCCAAGTGCCAGCCCGCTGGCCTGGATCGCCGAAAATCCGAGCCCTGCCCATACATCGCTTCGACCCAGTCCGCGATCAACATTTGTAATGTTCAGTTCACGCATGCAGATGACGCACGACACAGCTGCGGTTATAGCAGTGGCCAGCAGGTGCAGCCACGCATAGCCTCCAATACTTGCTCCGCCTGGCAGCAAGGCCACCGCGACGACGGCCAGGATCCTCATCACCGAAAGTGCTACAGGGACCGCTGCCGCATGCCCCATCCAGTCGCGTGAGGCATACGCAAATGCTACCTGGGACACGACGGGTGCCAAGACCAGCTCCGATATCGCAACTGCCATCAATAATGGCCAACCGGCGCCCACGAACATTCCATGTGCGACTGCCATGAACATGACGGCCAACCCCGCGCCGCTCCACATCAACACTCGTGATGCTTGCCGCCAGCGATCGGCAAGCAGTTCCGAGGCACGCGCTGCATCCTGATACATTCGCAGCCCCTGCCCCAGACCGGCAAATCCACTCATTGCAAGCGCAAGGGCTATGACGCCCGAGAACGCTCCATAACTGGAAGCACCAAGCTCTCGGGCAAGAAGCAGCACCCAAAGCAGTTGGGCACTCAAACGTGCACCACTCCACAGCATGACTACCGCTGAATTTCGCGCCAAGGCACCGGGGCGATAACTTCTCAAGGCAAAAACCTGGTTGGGCAGCGTTATTGAAAAATGCTCGAGACTTTCTGACGATCCGCGTCATCACAACCAGCCCCGTCGGGAACCAGGGCAGAAATCGGGGTGGGCGCTTACTCAGGTGCACGCGGAGGCTGCTGGAAGCAATGCAGACCAAATTGCCTCCCTCGGCCGGCCTCAGCTCCTCATTTGTTTCCGGTCATGCCGCCTTCGGCAAAAAACCGAGCAATACGATCCGATGGACCGCTCTTCTCAAGCACGTTTGGAGTGCAACGCAACTCTTTGAAGTTGCCGCTTATGATGTAGTCCGCCACACCTTCAGGCAGGTCGCCTTCCAGTACCGCATTCGCGCCAAGACCATCAGGTCGCTCGGTACGCGACCGCATGACAATGACGGGAACGCCCAGCGCAGCCAGCTCTTCCTGATTTGAGCCTCCATCTGTCAGCACACAGGCAGCACCCGCCGCCAAGCGAATGAATTTCCTGTAGCCCATGCGCGGGAGGGTGGTGATGCCGGCGTTCGATACTAGCCGGTCCAGCAATCCTTCCTTGACCAGCCGCCCACGAGTCGCCGGATGCAATACGAACTGGATGTGCAAATGCGACGCCAGTCGCTCGATCAAGCCGACCAACTGCCGCAGCCGCTTCGGTTCATACAGATTTTGGAAGCGATGCAAGGACACGACAAGATAGGGGTTCTCCGCATCCGGAGTGACACTGGCCACCTCGGCAAGTCGCACCGCGTCGATGATTGTGTTGCCTTCCGTGTCTATTACCATGCTGCAGCCACGGCGACGCATATACTCGGCCGAGGCAGCGTTCGGACACATCGCGATATCGGTCATCCGGAAAACCAGTCGTCTGAACAGCTCTTCGGGAAAAGGGTCGAACAACCGACCAGAAGTCAATCCACTCTCCAGATGCACGACACCGACCTTGCATCGACGCGCCGCGAACGAGGCAACGAGTGTCGACAGCGTATCGCCATGAACGAGCACGTAGGTTTTTGTATCAGGCGCTGCAGCATGCGCTCGGAGCTTGCTCTTGATGCCTCGATAGGCCGATGGCGCCCAGCGCAACAGCGAGAAAATCGTGGAACGCTCTGTAGCCTGCACTACCGAAATCTGGGGCGAGGTAATCCCGAACTCATCGATGAGATCTTGCATGGTCTCATGGTGCTGCCCGGTCATCAGCATTAACGATGGGAGGTTTCTCTGCTCGCAGGCCACCATGACCGGCGCAACCTTGATCAGCTGCGCTCGCGTGCCAACAACGAAAACCAGCTTGCCTGACATTTTCCTCACACATCCCGGCGATACGTCAGCGCAGTGATCTGCTCCGACACCAGCCCGATCAGAAACACGATCACCGCAGCGCTCCACATCAGCGTGCTGCCGTTGGTGAGGCGACCTTCGTGCGCGAAGGTCCAGGCGTAGTTGGCGCAGCCGAGCAGGAAGAAAAGGCCGCTCGCCGGCACGAACAGCTTCAGCGGCGAGTACAGCGTGGCGATCTTGAAGATGATCAGCAGGAAGCGTATGCCGTCGCGCAGGGGTTTGATGTGGCTTTTGCCGACGCGCTGTGCCGCCTTGATCGGAATGTAGGCGACCGGGTAGGCGCTCCGGAAGAACGCCATGGTGCTGGTGGTGGGGTAGCTGAAGCCGTTCGGCAGCAGGTGCAGGAACTCGCGGAACTTGTCCGCGCGCACGGCGCGGAAGCCGGAGGTGAGGTCGAGCACGGGGTGACCGGTCATCTTGGTGGCCAGCCAGTTGTACAAGGTGTTGGCGATGCCGCGGCCGACGCCGGCTTGGCTGCCCCAATCGCGGGCGCCCACCACCATGTCGTAGCCCTGCTCCAGCTTTTCCAGCAGGCGGGCGACGTCGGCCGGATCGTGCTGGCCGTCGCCGTCCATGAACACCAGGATGTCGCCGCCGGCGGCACGGGTGCCGCGCTTGATCGCCGCGCCGTTGCCCATCGAGTACGGCGAACTGAGGCAGGTGACGCCGTTGTCCTTGCAGATGCGGCGGGTGTCGTCGGTGGAACCGTCGTCGACCACGATGAGCTCGGCCTCGGGCTGGGCGGCGCGCAGGCGCGGCAGCAGTGCGGCCAGCGCGGGCGCCTCGTTCTTGGCGGGCAGGATGATGCTCAGGCGGTTCAACAGGCGGCTCCCCCGGGTGGAGCGGGGATCATAGCGTGAAGGCCGGGCGCAGGTTGCAGAAGGGGTTGGGCTTTTTGAGGGCTTCATCCAGCGCGGTGGCTGGGCAGCGGGGCGCCTACCCTATCGCGTCAAGTAACTTCGAAAACCCTCGAACGTCCGTCATTCCAACGAAAGTTGGAATCCAGTGCCTTGGCTGTTCAAGGGCTTGGAGTCGCTGAATCCCAGCTTTCGCCGGGATGACGAACAAAAACCGAGTTATTCGAGGTGCCCGTCAGGCAATCCGGCCAGACGTCAGGTGATCAGGCTCATGCCGGCATGTTTGGCGGCACCGCGGTCAAACGTCATGGTGTGTTCGCAGCCGGCGGACGTAGCGGTGCATGCGATCAGGCAGTCGGCAAAATCTGCCTTGGAGTTGCGGTAAACGCGCACTGCTTTCCAGACGACCTCCGCACGCTCCACTATCAACTCCTTGGTGCGTAGCAGGGCTTCCAGTGCTTCGGTGAGCTGCGCGCGGTCCAGGCCATACGCCGCACCCAGCACCCAGGCCAATTCGATCACGGATACGATCGAAATCCAGCCCGGCGCCTCGACGGTCAGCGCGTCGAGCAAGGCCGAGGCCTTGGCCGACTGCGTCGTATCGTCCTGCATGATGTAACGCACCAGGACATTGGTATCCAGGCCGATCATTTCGCCGCCGCACCCGCCGCTGCGATCGCGGCGTTCATCTGCTCGATCGACACCGGTTTGCGCGCTTTGCCGAACATGCCCTTGAGTGCGCTCACGGAGCGCGTGGCAGCGATGAACTCATACCGGCCAGGCTCGATTTCCACAAATTCCACCCGATCCCCGGCACGCACATGCATGGCCTCACGCACGGCAACCGGAATCGTGATCTGGCCCTTGCTGGTAACGCTGGCGGTGGTCATGGCCTTCTCCTTCGAGTTCCTTATATCATTGTAAGGAGCTAGAGATGCGCGATCAAGGTAGCCGGGCGCATCGGCCGTGCTTGCACCGTGCAGATGCGCGGATCACCCAGGAACCGGGCCTAGTGATTGCCTTGTCGGCAACACCATTCCGGCGAGAGCGGCGGGCAGCGCTCGCTCTACCCGCTGCTTCCTCCCCTGCTCGCCCTTCAAAGGACTTCCCATGGTCGCTGGGGAGGGTTGGTGGGGTTGCGTCCGGACGAGAGATCAAGAGCTTTACCCCCTCCTGGCCTCCCCCTGCAAGCAGGGGGAGGGACCAGATATGGAGTTCCTGCACGCAGGGGGAGGGACCAGATATGGAGTTCCTGCACGCAGGGGGAGGGACCAGATATGGAGTTCCTGCACGCAGGGGGAGGGACCGGATATGGGGTTCCTGCGCAGGGAGGGCCCGGCTTGGTGTCCTTGGCTCAAACGGAGAGGGGCCGTGCGGGATGTCTTGACCGATACGGCAAGCGGGCCCGCGAGGTGGGTTTGCGCACTGCGTCAACCTGTGCGGCCCTGCCCACCAACGATGGGTGACCTGCGCGCCGGACTGCGGTAGATTCAACAACATACAGGGGCAAGGTCGAGTAGGTTATGTCATCTCAATTACAGCCGTCGCTCGCGGGCTTGTCCGGCATGGCCCGCCGGTTGGTATCTGAAGGGGTAATGCCCGAGGACGTGGTCCGCAAGGCCATGGTCGACAGCAGCCAGCAGAAGGCCACGCTGGGCGCCAGGCTGCTGGACCGCAGCCTGGTCGACAGCGCCGAGCTGACCCGGATCGCCTCGGCCGAATTCGGCATGCCGATGATGGACGTGGCCACGCTGAACCCGGCCACGATGCCGCTGGACCTGATCAGCGAGGCGCTGATCACCAAGCACCAGGCGTTGCCGCTGTTCCGCCGCGGCAAGCGGCTGTACGTGGGCATCGCCGACCCGATGCAGTCGCATGCGCTGGACGAGATCAAGTTCCACTCCAACTGCATGGTGGAGCCGATCCTGGTGGAGCGTGGCTCGCTGCAGCGGGTGATCGAGAGCCTGCTCAACAACATGCGCAACACCATGCCCGACATGGGCGGCGGCGACCTCGACGAGCTGGACATCGAGGGCGGCGACGACGAGGGCGAGTCGAGCAGCGGCGTCGACGCGAATGCGAACGACGACGCGCCAGTGGTGAAGTTCGTCAACAAGATCCTGGTCGACGCAATCCGCCGCGGCGCCTCGGACATCCATTTCGAGCCGTTCGAAACCCAATACCGCGTGCGCCTGCGCATGGACGGCATGCTGAAGGCGGTGGCCAACCCGCCGATGAAGATGGCCAACCGCATCTCCTCGCGCATCAAGGTGATGGCCCAGCTGGACATCGCCGAGAAGCGCGTGCCGCAGGACGGCCGCATCAAGCTCAACCTGTCCAAGACCCGCGCGGTCGACTTCCGCGTGAGCACGCTGCCCACGCTGTTCGGCGAGAAGATCGTGCTGCGCATCCTGGACGGCTCCTCGGCCAGGATCGGCATCGAGAAGCTGGGCTACGAGCCGAACCAGCAGAAGCTCTACGTCGATGCGATCCACAAGCCGTACGGCATGGTGCTGGTCACCGGCCCCACCGGCTCGGGCAAGACGGTGTCGCTGTACACCGGCCTGAACATGCTCAACACCGCCGAGCGCAACATCTCGACGGTGGAAGACCCGGTGGAAATCCGCGTCGAGGGCATCAACCAGGTGCAGCAGAACGTGAAGCGCGGCATGACCTTCGCCAGCGCGCTGCGCTCGTTCCTTCGCCAGGACCCGGACGTGATCATGGTCGGCGAGATCCGCGACCTGGAGACCGCCGAGATCGCGATCAAGGCGGCGCAGACCGGTCACATGGTGCTGTCCACGCTGCACACCAACGATGCCGCGCAGACCATCTCGCGCCTGATGAACATGGGCATCGCGCCGTACAACATCACCTCGTCGGTGACCCTGATCATCGCCCAGCGCCTGGCGCGACGCCTGCACGATTGCAAGAAGCCGATCGAGCTGCCGCCCAAGGTGCTGCTGGATGCCGGTTTCACCCAGGCCGACATCGACGCGGGGCTGACCATCTACGAGGCCGTCGGCTGCGACAGCTGCAACGAGGGTTACAAGGGTCGCGTGGGCATCTATCAGGTGATGCCGATGCTGGAGGATATCCAGAAGATCATCCTGCAAGGCGGCAACGCGCTGCAGATCGCCGAGGTGGCCAAGGCCGCCGGCATCAACGACCTGCGCGCGTCGGCCCTGCTGAAGGTGAAGCAGGGGCTGACCAGCCTGACCGAGATTGACCGCGTCACCAAGGAATGAGCGGCGGATATGGAACCCCTTTTGCACCGAACTTGCGTCCGACGCCACGGTTTGACGCCGCAAAAATGGCATAAGCTGCACAAATACTGTCTGCCGCCCGCATAGGGCGGCTCCGGGACTGGTCCACTGGGGGAAGATGCGCATGGCCACGGCTACCGCAACGAACATCAACAAGGCGCGCGAGCTCGGGGCCCAGCGCGCCGAAGTCAGCAAGCTGACCACCTACGAGTGGGTGGCGCTGGACAAGCGCGGCAAGCGCATGAAAGGCGACATGCCGGCGAAGAACGCCTCGCTGGTCAAGGCCGAACTGCGCCGCCAGGGCATGAACCCGCAGACCGTGCGCGAGCGCGCCAAGCCGCTGTTCGGCGCCACCGGCAGCACGGTCAAGCCGGGCGACGTGGCCGTGTTCAGCCGCCAGATCGCCACCATGATGGCCTCCGGCGTGCCGATGGTGCAGTCCTTCGACATCATCGCCGACGGCCAGAAGAACATCCGTTTCAAGAACATCCTGCTCGACGTGAAGCAGAACATCGAGGGCGGCGCGGCGCTGCACGAGGCGCTGGCGCGCTACCCGGTGCAGTTCGACGAGCTGTATTGCAACCTGGTGCACGCCGGCGAGACCTCCGGCGTGCTGGATACCGTGCTGGACACCGTGGCGACCTACAAGGAGCGCACGGAGGCGATCAAGAAGAAGATCAAGAAGGCGCTGTTCTACCCGATGATGGTGCTGGTGGTGGTGTTCCTGGTCTGCCTGATCATGCTGTTGTTCGTGGTGCCGGTGTTCGCCAAGACCTTCCAGGATGCCGGCGCGCAGCTGCCGGCGCCGACCCAGTTGCTGGTGACCGCGTCGGAATTCATGCAGAGCTACTGGTGGGTGGTGATCGGCGTGACCGTGGGCGGCGTGGTCGCGCTGGTCGTCGCCAAGAAGCGCTCGGTGAAGTTCGCCCACTTCCTCGACCGCATGGCGCTGAAGATGCCGGTGATGGGCAACATCGTGCGCAACTCGGCGATCGCCCGCTTCGCCCGCACCCTCGGCGTGACGTTCCGCGCCGGCGTGCCGCTGGTCGAGGCGCTGGACGCGGTGGCCGGCGCCACCGGCAGCGTGGTCTACGGCGATGCCGTGAAGCAGATGCGCGAGGACATCTCGGTCGGCCACCAGCTGCAGCTGGCGATGAAGCAGACCGGGCTGTTCCCGAACATGGTGGTACAGATGACCGCGATCGGCGAAGAGTCCGGCGCGCTGGACAACATGTTGTTCAAGGTCGCCGAGTTCTACGAGGAAGAAGTCAGCAACGCGGTCGACACCCTGTCCACGTTGCTCGAACCGATCATCATGGTGGTGCTGGGCACCCTGGTCGGCGGCATGGTGATCGCGCTGTACCTGCCGATCTTCAAGCTCGCCGGCACGTTCTGATTCCTGACGTTGCTGATGCTTGGGGAATCGAGCATCGCGGCAACCCCGCACCCTCTCCCTAAGGGAGAGGGGCTTTCAGAAAACCCGCACCTGCTTTGGAGCCCCTCTCCCCTCGGGAGAGGGGTGGGGGAGAGGGTACGATCCAGCGATGAACCCCAAGCCACCGCTACCCACGCACACGCTCAATACGGCGAAGTCGCTGCGAACCTCCGGCACCGACGCAGAGCACGAGCTGTGGTACCACCTGCGTGCCCGGCGCCTGGATGGACTCAAGTTCCGCCGCCAACATCCCATGCCGCCCTACGTCGCGGACTTTTACTGCGATGAGCTCAAGTTGGTCATCGAGCTGGACGCTTCACAGCACGATGAGCAAAGCGACTCGATCCGTACACAGGCACTGCAGCGCCAGGGCCTGTTTGTGCTGAGATTCTGGGACAATCAGGTATTGCAGGAAACCGGAGCAGTGCTTGAGGCGATCTTGAATTTCGCTCGGCACCGCACCCTCTCCCCCACCCCTCTCCCGACGGGAGAGGGGCTTTAGAGCAAGGCCGACGCATGCCCGAACTTCCCTTTGCCCTGTGGATCGCCCTGGCCGGCGTGCTCGGCCTGCTGGTGGGCAGCTTTCTCAACGTGGTGATCCTGCGCCTGCCCGAGCGCATGGCGGCGGCGTGGCGGCAGGAAGCGCGCGACGTGCTGGAGCTGCAGGCCGATGCCACACCGCTGCCGCCGGGCATCGTGCGCGAGCCGTCGCACTGTCCGCATTGCAAGCATCCGCTGTCGGCGCTGGACAATATTCCGCTGTTCGGCTGGTTGCTGCTGCGCGGACGCTGCCGCTACTGCCAGGCGAAGATCTCGCTGCAGTACCCGCTGGTGGAACTGCTCAGCGGCGTGCTGAGCGCGGTGATGGTGTGGAAGTTCGGACCGTCGTGGGCGGCGCTGGCGGGGCTGGCGCTGACCTGGACGCTGATCGCGCTGTCCGGCATCGACTTCCGCACCCAGTTGTTGCCCGACCAGCTCACCCTGCCGCTGCTGTGGTTGGGCCTGCTGCTGTCGCTGCTGCCGATGTTCGTCACCGCGCCGGCGTCGATCCTGGCCGCGGCGATCGGCTACCTCAGCCTGTGGAGCGTGTACTGGGCGTTCAAGCTGCTCACCGGCAAGGAAGGCATGGGCCACGGCGATTTCAAGCTGCTCGCCGCGTTGGGCGCATGGATGGGGCCAGTGGCGCTGCTGCCGATCATCCTGCTGTCGTCGCTGATCGGCGCGCTGGTCGGCGGCACCCTGATCGCGCTGCGCAAGCATGAGCGCGAGATTCCGATGCCGTTCGGCCCGTTCATCGCCGCCGCCGGCTGGGTCTGGTTCGTGGCCGGCGCGGACCTGCTGCAGGGTTACATGCAATTGACCGGCCTGCGGTGAACGCGCGGCCACGCGCGCTGGTGATTGCCCTGACCGGTGGCGTGGCCGCCGGCAAGACGGCGGTGACGCGGCGCTTCGAGGCGCTGGGCGTGCATGTGCACGACGCCGACGTGGCCGCCCGCGAGGTGATCGAGCCGGGCACGTCGGGGCTGGCTGCGGTAGTCGACGCGTTCGGCGCCGGGGTGCTGGACGATGCGGGCCGGCTGGATCGCGCGGCGATGCGCCGTCACGTATTCGCCGACCCGACGGCACGAAAAACGCTGGAAGCCATCATCCACCCGCGCGTGCGCCAATGGCTGCACGAGCGCGCGCTGGCCGAACGCGGGCCGTATTGCCTGCTGGCGATTCCGCTGCTGGCCGAGAACATCGAGCACTATCGCTGGGTCGACCGCGTGCTGCTGATCGACGCTCCCGAAGCGGTGCAGCTCGCGCGCCTGATCGAGCGCGACGGCATCGACGAAACCCTCGCCAGCCGCATGCTGGCGCACCAGGCCAGCCGCGCCGAGCGCCTGGCCGTGGCCGATGACGTGATCGAGAACAGCGCTGACGAAAGTGCGCTGGACCAGGCCGTCGCCGACCTGCATCGGCGCTACCTGGCCCTGGCGGCCGCCCGGTAGGAGCCCGCTGGCGGGCGGTGCTTTGAAGGCCGGGATGACCAGACGTTCGTCTGTTGAAAGCCGGATTCGGGATTCGCGAAAGCAGGAGCAAGAGCATCGCCCGCGAGCGGGCTCCTACAGGGTCAGGTGTCGCGCATGTCGAGCAGGGCTTGCAGGACCGGCCGATCCGCCGGGGTGAGGATCGCCATGTCCACCAGGCTGGGGAACTGCCATTGCAACGCCTGCCCTTCCAGCGGGCGCGGCTCGCCGGCCCACGCATCGACCCGCCAGGCATCGAGCAGCAGCTCACGCTCGCCATAGTTCCATGGCAGCGCGACCAGCGGCTCGGCGTGTTGCAGCGTGACGCCCAGCTCCTCGCGCAGTTCGCGCGCCAGCGCCGCCACCGGCGCCTCGCCCGGTTCGCGCTTGCCGCCGGGAAACTCCCACAGCCCGGCCAGATGCTTGCCGGGCGGACGCTGCGCCAGCAGCACGCGGCCGTCGGCATCCAGCAGCAGCCCGGCCATCACGTGCATGACCGCGCACGACACGGAAGCAGGCATCAGGCGCTGCGCAGGTATTCGACCATGTCGAAGTCGTAGGCGTGCTCGGCATCGGCCTTGTGGTGCACGCGCGAGACCTCGGTCCACTCGCTGAAGTGCACGCCGGGGAAGAACGCGTCGGCGCCGTCGATCGCGGCGGCCACCCAGGTGAGGTACATGCGGCGCGCGCGCGGCAGCGCTTCGGCGAACACCATGCTGCCGCCGATCACGATCAGGCCGGTGTTGTCGCAACGCGCCTGCGCCTCCTCGATCGAGCGCACGGTGATCTGCCCCGGATACGGCGCCTCGTGACGGCGCGTCAGCACCAGGTTGACCCGGTCCGGCAACGCGCGGCCGATCGACAGCGCGGTGTTGTAGCCCATCAGCACGTTCTTGCCGGTGGTCAGCTGCTTGAACCAGCGCAGGTCGTCGGGCAGATGCCAGGGCAACTGGCCCTTGCGGCCGATCGCGAAGTTTTCGTCGAGTGCGGCAATCAGCGAAATGGCCATGGCAAATCCTTGGAAGGCTGGATGGTCAGTGGGACGGCCGGCGCCCGCGAGCGGTGCCGCCGATGACGCCCGATCTTAACAGGCGGCAACGCCGAGATGCCGGCCTCGCAGATTCCTGCGCCGCGGCTACACGGCCACGGCGGCCTTGATCGCCGGATGCGACTGGTAACCCTCGACCGCGATGTGCTCGTAGCGGAAATCGAAGATCGAGCGCACCGCCGGATCGAGCTGCAGCCGCGGCAGCGGCAGCGGTTCGCGGCCCAGCTGCAGCCGCGCCTGTTCGCGGTGGTTGTTGTACAGGTGGGCGTCACCCAGCGTGTGCACGAAGTCGCCCACACCCAGGCCGCAGACCTGCGCCACCATGTGGGTGAGCAGCGCGTAGCTGGCGATGTTGAACGGCACGCCGAGGAAGATGTCGCCGGAGCGCTGGTACAGTTGGCAGCTGAGTTTTCCGTCCGCCACGTAGAACTGGAACATGGTGTGACAGGGCATCAGCGCCATCTTCGGCAACTCGCCCACGTTCCAGGCGCTGACGATCAGCCGGCGCGAGTCCGGGTTGCGCCGGATCTCGTCGACCACCCAGGCGATCTGGTCGACCGTGCCGCCGTCGGCGGTGGGCCACGCGCGCCACTGCTGGCCGTAGACGGGGCCGAGGTCGCCGTTCGCGTCGGCCCACTCGTCCCAGATGCGCACGCCGTGTTCTTTCAGGTAGGCGATGTTGGTGTCGCCGCGCAAGAACCAGATCAGCTCGTGCACGATCGACTTGAGGTGCAGCTTCTTGGTGGTAACCAGCGGAAAGCCTTCGTTGAGGTCGAAGCGCATCTGCCAGCCGAACACGCTGCGCGTGCCGGTACCGGTGCGGTCGGTCTTTTCGGTGCCATGGTCGAGGACGTGGCGGAGCAGGTCGAGATAGGCGTGCATCGGTGGATTCTAGCCCGCGGGGCATGACAAGGGTCACTCCCGCCATGCGCTTGCCCGCCCTAGACTCGGGCCTTTCACCAGGAGATGGACCATGGCGCAGTGGTTTTTCAGCTACGGCAAGAACAGCGATCGGATCGGCCCGCTCGACGACGCCGCGGCACGGGCGCAGGCACAGCGCCAGCCGGACGGCTACTGCTGGTGCGAGGGCTTCGCCGAATGGAAGCCGATCCGCAGCGTGGCCGAGTTCGGCGGCACGCCGCTGGCGCCGCCACCGATCCCGCCGGCGATGGGCAGCGGCCGCGCCGACGAGATCGACTATCGCATCGTCGGCACCGACATGCAGTTCGTCGAGATCGAGCTGGACCCCGGCGAAAGCGCGATCGCCGAGGCTGGCGCGCTGATGTACAAGGAAGCCGCGGTGCAGATGGACACCGTATTCGGCGACGGCTCCAGCGGCGGCCAGAGCGGCGGCGGCCTGATGGACAAGCTGCTCTCCGCCGGCAAGCGGGTGATCACCGGCGAGAGCCTGTTCACCACAGTGTTCACGCATGCCGGCCAGGGCAAGGCCAAGGTGGCGTTCGCCGCGCCCTACCCCGGCACGGTGATGGCGATGAAGCTGTCCGACCACGGCGGCCGGCTGATCTGCCAGAAGGATGCGTTCCTGGCCGGCGCACGCGGCGTGCAGCTGGGCATCTTCTTCCAGCGCAAGATCCTCACCGGCCTGTTCGGCGGCGAGGGCTTCGTCATGCAGAAACTCGAGGGCGACGGCTGGGTGTTCGTGCACGCCGGCGGCACCGTGGTGCAACGCGAGCTGCAGGCCGGCGAGCGGCTCGACGTGGACACCGGCTGCGTGGTCGCCTTCCACGACACGGTGAATATGGACGTCAAACCCGTCGGCGGCATCAAGAGCATGTTGTTCGGCGGCGAAGGCGTGTTCCTGGCCACGCTGACCGGGCCGGGCACGGTGTGGCTGCAGTCGCTGCCGTTCTCGCGCATGGCCGGGCGCATGCTGGCGGCGGCGCCGCAGGGCGGTGGCCAGCGCCGCGGCGAAGGATCGATCCTCGGCGGCCTGGGCGACATCCTCGGCGGCGACCGCAACTTCTGACCACCCGGCGCGGTAGGAGCCCGCTTGCGGGCGATGCTTTCGATGTATAGCGAGAAGAGCATCGCCCGCGAGCGGGCTCCTACGAAGAACTCAGGCGCGCGCAGCCAGCGGCAGCGTGGGTGCGCGACGCGACATCGCCAGCAGTACCAGCCCGACTGCGATCAGCGGCAGCGACTGCATCTGTCCCATCGTCACCCACTGGGTACCGAACAGGTAGCCGAGCTGCGGGTCGGGCACGCGCACGAATTCCACCGCGAAGCGGAAACAGCCGTACAGCAACGCGAACAGGCCGGACACCAGGTAACGCGGCCGCGGCTTCAGCGAGACCAGCCACAGCACCACGAACATCAGCACGCCCTCCAGCAGCATCTCGTACAGCTGCGAGGGATGCCGCGGCAGCCGGTCCGGCGCCTGCGGAAAGATCATCGCCCACGACACGTCGCTGGGCTTGCCCCACAGCTCGCCATTGATGAAGTTGCCGAGCCGTCCCAGCCCCAGCCCGATCGGCACCAGCGGCGCCACGAAGTCGATGGTGTCGAAGAAATGCAGCTTCTGCTTGCGTGACCACCACCAGCCCGCCGCGAGCACGCCGAGCAGGCCGCCATGGAAGCTCATGCCGCCATCCCACACCTTGAACAGGGTCTGCGGCGCGGTCCAGATCCAGTCGATGTCGACGTAGAACAGCATGTACCACACGCGCCCGCCCACGATCACGCCGAGCATGCCGTAGAACAGCAGGTCGCCCAGCGCATCGCGGCTGACCGGCAGGCGCCCCTGCCGTCGACGGTATTCGCCCAGCACCGCCACGAAGAAAAAGCCGAGCAGGTACATCAGGCCGTACCAGTGCACCTGGATCGGGCCGAGGTGGAAGGCGACGGGATCGAAATCGACGACGTAAGGCTGGGACATGGCGACCGCGCTGACAGGCAAAGGTCAAGTGTAGCGGGACGCCGGAACGGGCGGCGGCCTCTTCCGTCACGGCTTTCGCAACCACTAGAATCCCCGCTGATCGTCCGCACTGGGGAGTTTGGACGAGGATCGCGCATCCGCCCCGCCGGGGGATGTCCGCATCCAGCCCGACCACCTTGCTCCAGGCGGCCGGACTTATTGCATGGAGCTTCAGGGGAGAAAACCGATGTCTTGCTGTCTTGCGCGGACCATGCTGTCCGCTGCCTGTCTGTTGTTGCCCGCCGCGGCCGTAGCGGCCGATCTGGTACCGGTGGAGGACTTCGCGCGTCACCCGCTGTTGACGATGCCGCGGCTCTCGCCGAATGGGCAGTACCTCGCCGTGAACATGAATGACCCCGGTGGCGATTCGCACATGCTGGCCGTCTACAAGGTGGACGACATGAAGCAGCCGGTGAGCATGCTGCGCCTGCCGAAATACGAGATTGCCGCCGATATCACCTGGGTCAGCAATACCCGGCTGGTAGTGGACAAAGGCAAGATGTACGGCTCGATCGACAAGCCTTTCCTGACCGGTGAAGTCATCGCCACCGATCTGGACGGCAGGAATCAGGACTATCTCTACGGCCGCGACAGCCTGAGGTACGGCTCGCGTGCCGCCACGCGTGGCACCGATCGGGGATGGGGCTTCGTCGAAAGCAAGCCACTGCCAGCCAATGGCCACTTCTACATGAGCACGCAGAGTTGGGAGAACACCGGTACCAGCACGCTGTACGACGTTGACGCAGGCAAGAACACCCGTCATCTGATCGGCCAGATCAGCGTCGGCGGCATGAGTTTCATGGTCGGTGCCGATGGCAAGGCCCACTTTGCTTACGGGCGCAACGACAACTACGACTACGTCGTCTACCAGCAGCAGGCAGCAGGCTGGGCCAAGATGACACCCGCCCAGGTTGGCGGCAGCTTCACACCGATCTTTTTCACCCCGGACAAACAAGGGATCTACGCCGAGTACAACGCTGGCGGCGGTCCGACTGTGCTGGTGGCACAGGACGAGAACGGCGACAACCGCAAGGTGCTCGCCAGCGACGGCTTCAGCAGCATCGGCGATATCGAATGGACGGCTTGGCCGTACCAGCCGTTCGCCACGGCACCGGCCACCGGCGTGCCCAAGGTCAGTTACCTCGATCCGAACCTGCCCATGGCAAAACTGCATCGCGCGTTGAGCCTGAAATTCCCCGGCGACTACGTCCACTTCATCGACTCCAGCGAGGATGGCGGCAAGGTGCTGTTCGAGGTCAGCAGTGACCGCGATCCGGGAACCTACTACCTGATCGATACGCACCACTACAAGGTGCTCAAGCTGTTCGCCACGGCGCCGTGGATCGATCCAGCCAGGATGGCCGAGCGTCGTCCGCTGCACTTCAAGGCCAGCGACGGCATGGAGCTGGAAGCGATCCTGACGATTCCGAAGGGCGCCAGCCAGACCAACCTGCCAATGATCCTGCTGCCGCACGGTGGCCCGATCGGCGTGCAGGACGACTGGTCTTACGACAACGGCGCCCAGTTCCTCGCCAGTCGTGGCTATCTCGTGCTGCAGGTGAATTACCGCGGCTCCAGCGGCCGCGGCGAGGACTTCAAGGAGGCCGGTTACCTGAAGTGGGGCACCCGCATCCAGCAGGACCTGATCGACGGCGTGAAGTGGGCGATCGCTGAGAAGTATGCCGACCCGCAGCGCATCTGCGTCTACGGCGGCAGCTTCGGCGGCTACTCGGCGATGATGACCACGATCCGTGCGCCGGGCCTGTTCAAGTGCGCGGTGGGCTACGCCGGCGTCTACGACCTGAAGATGATGTACAAGAAAGGCGATGTCCGCGAAAGCAAGTCAGGCCGCAGCTACCTGAACACGGTCATCGGCAAGGACGACGCCGACCTCGACGCCAACTCGCCCGACAAGCTGGCCGACAAGATCGACGTACCGGTGCTGCTGGTCCACGGCGAAGACGACAAGCGTGCGCCGTTCGCGCAGGCCAAGGCGATGCGCGCCGCGCTCGACGCCGCGCACAAGCCGTACGAGTGGCTGAGCAAGCCGGGCGAGGGCCACGGCTTCTACGACGAGAAGAACACCATCGAGTTCTACAACCGGCTGCAGGCTTTCCTGGAGAAAAACATCGGCCCCGGCGCGTCAGGGACGCGGTAGTCATCGGACAGAACCTTGCCAAGGAGCAACCATGATCATCAAGCATATCCATCGGCTGATACTGTGCGCGGCATTCGTCCTGCTCGCGCCCGTGGCCGCCCACGCCAGCGAAATTCCCTACCGGGATTTCGCGCGGCATCCGCCACTGACCCATCCGGTGATTTCGCCCGACGGCAAGCACCTGGCCGTGTCGGTCCACAACGAAGATGGCAGCTACCAGCTCGGCGTGCTGGCGCTGCCGGACCTGAAGCCGGTCAGTCGCCTGAACATGGCCCCGCGCACCCTGCCCATCGGCATCACCTGGGTCAGCAACACGCGCCTGGTGATGGGGCTGGGCGAGGAAAGCGGCACGCTCGAGGCGCCGCAGGGCACCGGTGAGGTGGTGGCTGTCGACTTCGACGGCTCGCACAAGCGCGTGCTCTACAGCTGGCGCGTGCGCGACACCAAGGGCACGAACATGAACATCCTGAGCATGGTACGCGGTGCCGGCTTCATCGCCGGCACGCCGCACCAGCTCAACGGCCATGTCTACATCAGCGTCAGCCCGTTCCGCACGCATGCCAGCAGCGGCTCCCGCGACAGCGGCCAGAGCCTGATCTACGACGTCGAGACCGACAGCGGCCACGCCACGCTGATGGGCCGGATCGACGAGGCCGGCATGAGCTTCGTGCTGCACGACGACGTGGCCCGCTTCGCCTACGGCAGCAACCAGGACGACCCCTACCGCATCGACGTCTACCGCCGCGAGAATGCCGACAGCCCGTGGCACAAGCTCCCGGCCAGCATCACCGGCAAGCGCCTGGTGCCGATCCACATCAGCGCCGACGGCAAACACCTCTACTCGCTGTACAGCGCCGACGGCGGCCCCGACCAGCTGGTGGTGAGCAACCTCGACGGCAGCGCGCGCAGGGTGCTGGCCGGCGACGATTTCGCCGCGGTGGACGACGTGCTGTGGACGCCCTATCCGTACCAGCCCTACGGCGTGGTGTTCGGCGCCGGCAAACCACGTATCCAGTACCTCGACGACAGCATCTACGCGCAGATCAGCCAGGCTCTCGCGGCCAAATTCCCGGACGAGTTCCTCACCGTCGCCAGCGCCAGCCAGGACGGCATGCAGCTGATCATCGGCGCGCACAGCGACCGCGACCCCGGCACCTACGCACTGTTCGATCGCAGCAGCATGAACCTGCAGCCGCTGTTCCGCAGCCAGCCGTGGATCGACCCGCAGCAGATGGTGCCGCGCCAGCCGATCAAGTTCACCGCCAGCGACGGCACCCAGCTGGCCGGCTTCCTGACCATGCCGGCCAACAGCGCCGGCAAGCCGATGCCGCTGGTGCTGCTGCCGCATGGCGGGCCGATCGGCGTGGCCGACTCGTGGGGCTACGACCCCTGGTCGCAGTTCCTGGCCAATCGCGGCTATGCGGTGCTGCAGGTCAACTACCGCGGCTCGGGTGGCCGCGGCACCGACTTCGAGCACTCCGGCTACAAGCAATTCGGCAGCGGCATCCAGCAGGACCTGATCGACGGCGTGAACTGGGCGATCAGGCAGGGCTACGCCGACGCGCGGCGCGTGTGCGTGTTCGGCGCCAGCTTCGGCGGCTACTCCTCGCTGATGGCGCCGATCCGTGCACCGGGCATGTTCAAGTGCGCGGTGGACTACGCCGGCGTATCGGACTACGCCATCGAGCTGCATCGCAGCGACACCCGCCGCTCGGCTGGCGGCCGCAACTACTTCATGCAGGCCATCGGCACCGACGACGACACCATCCGCGCGATCTCGCCGATCTACCACCTGGACAAGTTCAACATCCCGGTGCTGATCATCCACGGCAAGGACGACCCGCGCGTGCCATACGAGAACGCCACCGAGCTGCGTGCGGCGCTGGACAAGGCCGGCAAGCCGTACGAATGGCTGGTGCGCGACAAGGAGCAGCACGGCTTCTACAGCGAGGAAAACAACATCGCCTTCTATGAGGCACTGCAGGCCTTCCTCGACAGGCACATCGGCAAGGGCGCGCACTGACGCAAGCCCGCTGCCTCGCCGGCCATCCGAGAAGCCGCCTTCGAGCAAGGCGGCTTTTTTTGCACCCGCACCACCGCCGGAGAGGCCCCGACCAAGCGGCCAAAACCGCTCGGCGAAGGGCATCTGCAAATTGTTGCGGGCACGTGAACCTTACGTTATGGTCGAGCTCGTGCGCCCCTGCCCGGTCTCGGGCATGGCGTCACAAAGGGACGGCGGAGGAAATCCCGCCAAATACCTGCGACTGGGGAGGCCGCAGGCATTTCTGCCACACAAAAGGGGAAATTCATGCACCGCAAGCTTCTTGCAGGCGCTATCTGCGCCTCGCTGTCACTGCCGTTGTGGGCAAGCTCCGCGCACGCGCCAAACCAGGCCGACAGTCAAGCCGACCAAGCCACTACACAGGCCAGCCAGCAGGACACCAAGGCCGACAAGAAAGAGGCCACCAAGCTGCAAGGCATCCAGGTCACCGGCTCGCTGCTGCCGCGCGCACAGATCGAAACGGCCACGCCGACCATCCAGATCACCGCCGAACAGATCACCAAGCAAGGCTTCACCACTGTCGCCGAGGCCTTGCAGGCGCTGCCGCAAGCCACCGGCTCGGTGCAGGGCGCGCAGTTCTCCGGCGGCTTCACCCAGGGTGCGCAGACGATCAGCCTGCTCGGCCTCGATCCCGGCTTCACGCTGTTCCTGATCGACGGCAAGCCGATGGCCGACTACCCCCTGCTGTACAACGGCTCGGGCAACTTCGTGGACATCGCCACCATCCCGATGGCGATGGTCGACCACATCGACATCGTGCCGGGCAACCAGTCCGCGATCTACGGCTCCAGCGCGATCGCCGGCGTGGTCAACATCATCCTCAAGCAGCACGTCGAAGGCGTCACCATGAATCTGCGCGGCGGCGGCTTCAGCGAGGGCGGCGGCGGCAGCCAGCGCTTCCAGCTGACCGGTGGCCACGACTGGGAGAAGGCCAAGCTGACCTACAGCGTGGAGCTGCGCAACCAGCGCCCGATCTACCGCTACCAGCGCCGCTGGTTCGACTCCAACAATGACCGCCCCGGCTTGCCGGCCGGCGCATCGCGCCCGGCCCTGGACTACCTGCTGCAGGATCTGTTCCACAGCCAGATCGGCACCGACCGCTTCTTCGTGCCGGGCGGGCAGGCCAGCTGCGACCGCGTCGCTTCCGGCTTCGGCAACACCACGGTATACGCCACCGACGCGGCCGGCCGCGGCCACTTCTGCGGCAGCCCGAACTCGCCGGCCTACTCCACCATCATGAACGGCTCGAAGGCAGGTACCGGCTACCTGAACTTCTCCTACGACATCACGCCGAACACCCAGTTCTACGCGAACGCGCTCTACAACGTGACCAAGTCCGACTACTACGTCGGCTCCAACTACACCTGGTGGGGCTCTGGCGTGGACCTCGGCCCAATCTACGCCAACAATGTCGACAACGGCTCGGCGCTGGACGGCCCCGGCACGTTTGTCTCGACCCAGTACACCATCGACAGCTCGGCCGCCGGCATCGGCAACCTCGCCAACGAGAAGGACCTCAATCGCTCCTACGTGGCCAACATGGGTTTCCGCGGCACGTTCGGCGACTCCGACTGGGGCTACGACGCCTACTACCACCGCTCCGACAACGTGATCACCACCCGCCAGTTGCACCTGGTGGCCAACAAGGTCGACAACTACTTCCTCGGCGACCAGGTGGGCTGGGATCCGGTGTTCGATGCCTACCCGGCATACAACCTGAATCTCGATCGTTTCTACTCGCTCATGTCGCCGGCAACCTATCGCTCGCTGAGCGAACAGATTCGTACGCGTTCGCACACGTACACCCAGGAAGTGACCGGCACGGTTACCAACACCAATCTGTTCGATCTACCCGGCGGCTCCGCCGGCCTCGCCGTACTGCTGCAGTACGGCGACCAGAAGTGGGAGAACCCCACCGACCAGCGCCTGATCGACGGCTACTTCTGGGGACTGACCGGCACCCAGGGCACCGGCAAGCGTGATCGCTACGCCGCCGCCACGGAGTTGAGCCTGCCCATTACCAGTTGGCTGACCGCCAGCACCTCGCTGCGCTACGACACCTACAAGGCCGCCGGCCGCACGGATTCCAAGGTCACCTACAAGGCCGGCCTGGAACTGCGCCCGATCGACACGCTCCTGATCCGCGGCACCTACGCCACCGCTTTCCGTGCTCCGGACATGGCGGGCCTGTTCCAGGGAGAGAGCGGCTTCTACACCAACGTGGTCGATTACTACCGCTGCCGCCTGGCCAACGGCGACAACTTCGACGTCGACACCTGCAGCTACAACAACGAGCAGGTATTCGGCACGCAGGCCGGCAACAAGGACTTGAAGAACATCACCGCCAAGTCGCTGACCGGCGGCATCGTCTGGTCGCCATCGGACAAGTTCAACATCCACGCCGACTACTACCGGATCACCATCAGCGACGAAGTGTCCCAGCGCAGCATCAACGGCATCATGTCGCTGGAGGCGGACTGCCGGATCGGCCATACCGTGGGCGGCTCACCGGTGGACATCAACTCGCCCCGCTGCGTCGAGGCGCTGGCTCTGGTCGACCGCAACAACCCGTCCAATCCGCTGCAGTCCGGCATCAACAGCGTCCACACCTATCCGATCAATATTTCCAACGAACGGGTTACCGGCATCACCGCCGGCGCCCAGTACCGCTGGGATGCGGGTCAGGCGGGCGACTTCACGTTCGGCGCCGATTACAACGTCACCCTGGACCACACCTATCGCCAGTATCCCGGCGATCCGACCCTCGATCTGCTGACCTACCGCACCTTCCCGCGCGAGTTCAAGCATCGCGAGAGCGCCACCATCAACTGGAGCAAGGGACCGCTGAGCGCGACCTTGTACGGTCTGCGGGGGGGGCCGACGATGAACTTCAAGCAGACGGGTACGGTCGGCCCGTGGATCACCTACAACGCCAGCGTGGCGCTGCAGGTCAACGACGAGGTCAAGGTATCGCTGATCTCCAACAACCTGCTCAACAAGCGGCCGCCGCGCGACAGCACCTACACCTCGTACCCGTACTACGACGGCTTCAACTACAACGGCTACGGTCGCTCGATCTTCGCCGAGCTGGAGTGGAAGATGTTCTAGGCATCGCGACGTGGACCAAGGGGCCGGCATCTGCCGGCCCTTTTTTTTGTGCGGCATCCATCAGGGTCGACCGATGCCCGGCCTGCTCCCGCGGAACGCTGAGCAGTGTGCATGCGACACGCCCTGCCGGGCCTCAGGCCGGCACGGCCCGAGGCCCGGCAGGTATCAGAGCAGCACCGGCTGATCCGGCAGTTCGTCGCGGCGGGTCCCGCCGTCGCCGGGGAAATGCCGTTCCAGCAAGGCGTTGGCGGCGGCAATGCCGTCGAGACTGCCGGTGCGCCATTGCCCGGTGGCGTAGCTTTCGCGCATGCGGGCGCAGACCGCCGCCCATTCGTGCGCCGCCACCTTCGCCGCGATGCCGCGGTCGGCGACGATCTCGATGCGATGCTCGGCCATCAGCACGTAGAACAACACGCCGCTGTTGTGTTCGGTGTCCCATACGCGCAACTGGGCGAATACCTGGCGCGCGCGGGCTGCGGCGTCGAGGCCCTCCAGCACGGCCAGCGGTGCCAGCCGCGATTCGACCGCGAAGCGGATCTCGCCCAGGTGGTGGCGTTCGCCGGCGGCAATCGCCGCGGCCATCTCGTCCAGCAGTGCGGGCGGAAAGCGCCGCGACAGCTGGAACCAGCTACCGCAAAGATTCGCCCACAGTCGCCGCATGCGCGCCATCACCAGCTCCCCGAAGAACCGCCGCCGCCGAAGCTGCCGCCGCCGCCGCTGAAGCCGCCGCCGCCGAAACTTCCGCCGCCGCTGCCGCCACCCCAGCCGCCTCCACCGAAGCCGCCCCAGCCACCGCCGCCGATCGAGCGGCCGGCGCCGCCGGGCAGCAGCATCAGCACGCCGCCGACCAGCGCGCCGAGGATGCCGGCGCCCATCGAGATCAGCAGCCACAGCAAGCCGCCGACCAGCACGGCGCCCAGCGGCCCCCTGACCAGCGCCGGAGTGCGGCCGAAGATGCCGCGCAGGAACAGTGCCACGAACACGGCGATCATCAGGCCGCTCTGCAGATCGAGGCCGGGGCGGCCACGCTCGGGAGCGCCTTGCAGCGGCGGCGGCAGCGGTTCGCCGTTGATCAGCTGGGTCAATGCACCGACCGCGTCGCTGATGCCGCCGAAGTAATCGTTGCTGCGGAACTTCGGGGCGATGTATTCGCGAATGATCCGCGCGGTGGCCGCATCGGGAATCGCGCCCTCCAGGCCGTAACCCACCTCGATGCGTACATGCCGATCGTCTTTCGCAATCAGCAGCAGCACGCCGTCGTCGGTGCCCTTGCGGCCGACCTTGTTCGCCTCGGCCACTGCCAGCGAATAGCTCTCGATGTCCTGCTCGCCGGTGCTGCCGACCATCAGCACCACCAGTTGCGCGCCCTTGGCCTGTTCCAGCGCCACCAGCTGTGCGTCGAGCTGGTCGACCTGCTGCGCGCTCAGCGTACCGGTGAGATCGGTGACGTGCCGTGCCAGCTTCGGCACGGCAGCGGCCGCGTGCAGCAGCACCGGCAGCAGCAGCGCCAGCAGCAGCCAGCGGCGCGGGAAGCGCCCGGGCATCATCAATGCGTCGCGGCAGGCGCCGGCGCGGTGGTGCCGAAATCCACCTTCGGCGCGGTGGAGATCGCCTGTTCGTTCTCGACCGTGAAGTTCGGCTTGACCTGGTAACCGAAGATCTTCGCGGTCATGTTGTTCGGGAAGGTGCGGATCATCGCGTTGTATGCCTGCACCGCCTGCACGTAGCGGTTGCGCGCCACGGTGACCCGGTTCTCGGTGCCTTCCAGCTGCGCCTGCAGGTTCTGGAACAGGCCGTCGGCCTTCAGCTGCGGGTAGTTCTCGCTGACCACCATCAGCCGCGACAGCGCACTGCCCAGCTCGCCCTGCGCGGCCTGGAACTGCTTGAGCTTCTGCGGATCGTTCAGCGAATCGGCGTTGACCTGCAGGCTGCCGACCCTGGCGCGCGCCTCGGTGACCTCGGTGAACACCTTCTCTTCGTGCTGGGCGTAGCCCTTGACCGTGTTGACCAGGTTCGGCACCAGGTCGGCGCGGCGCTGGTACTGGTTCAGCACTTCGGACCAGGCCGCCTTGACTGCCTCGTCCTGCTTCTGGATGGCGTTGTAGCCGCAGCCGCCGAGGCCGAAGGCGAGCAGCAACAGCACGAGGTTGCGCAGAAGTTTCATGGCATCGCTCCGATCCGGTGGAAGGCCATTCCATCATCCCATGCCGCTTGCCGCAATCGTGTCAGCACGGGGTGAACGCGCGCGCTAACCGAACAGGCGCGGACCGAGGATCAAGCCCCAGCTCAGCACCACCAGCACCAGCAGCACGAACACCGCCGCCGAACCCATGTCCTTGGCCCGTCCGGCCAGCTCGTTGAACTCCGGGCTGACCTTGTCGACCACCGCCTCGATCGCCGAATTGAGCAGCTCGGCCGACAGCACCAGCATCGGCGCCAGGATCAGCACGAATTTCTCCGCCCCGCCATGACCCAGCCACAGGCCGAGCGGGATCAGCACCACCGCCAGGCAGGCTTCCAGCCGGAACGAGGCCTCGTGCCGCCAGCCGGCCCGAAGCCCCTTCATCGACCACAGAAACGCGTTCCAGACCTGTTTCGGACCGCGAAAACCTTCGGCGGCCATCAGCGGCGCCGCCCGACCGACCGCAAGCGCCGCGGCGGTATCAATGCGATGGACATGGACGGCAAGACTCCCTGGAACAGGTCGATTCGAGCGGCCGATGATGCCACAAGCGCCGGCAGCGGGCGCCCGCCGCAGCTTCGGTGTCTTGCCGCAGTGCAGCTACACCCCGATGGCGAATGGGTTACGCTTCGTCGGTTGTGGTCCGTCCATGGGCCGCATGGCACTGGCGCGTGCCCGCATGCGCCACGGTTCGAATCTCGTACGGAAAACCTATGGCAACCCAGAACCCGCCCGTCTCGCAGACGCGCTCATTCAGTACCGTCTTCCTGATCGAAATGTGGGAGCGCTTCGGCTTCTACGGCATGCAGGTGTTGATGGTCACCTACATGGTGAAGAAGCTCGGCTTCGTCGACAGCAAGGCCAACCTGATCTGGGGTGCCGCCGCAGCACTGATCTACGCCACGCCGGCGATCGGCGGCTGGGTCGGCGACAAGCTGATCGGCACCCGCCGCACCATGCTGCTCGGCGCCGTGGTGCTGACGCTGGGCTACGCGATGTTGTGGATTCCCACCAACAACGCCTACTTCCTGTACATCGCGCTCGGCGTGATCATCGTCGGCAACGGCTTCTTCAAGCCGAACGCCGGCAACCTGGTGCGCAAGATCTACGAGGGCGACGACACCAAGATCGACAGCGCCTTCACCATCTACTACATGGCGGTGAACATCGGCTCGACCATCTCGATGCTGCTGACGCCGTGGATCCGCGACTACGTGGGTGCCAAATACGGCGACGCCTGGGGCTGGCACACCGCGTTCGGCGTCTGCGCGGTCGGCCTGGTGCTCGGCCTGGTCAACTACACGCTGATGCACCGCACGCTGGCGCACATCGGCTCGCCGGCCGACGACAAGCCGGTCGACGTCAAGCGCCTCGGCACAGTGCTGCTGGCCGCGATCGGCATGGTGTTCGTCTCCGCCTTCATCCTGCAGGACCAGACGGTCGCCAAGTGGTGCGTGTACGCCGCCGGCGTGGTGATCCTGGGCATCTTCGTGCACCTGATCCGCGGCAGTGAGCCGCACGAGCGCGCCGGCCTGGTCGCCGCGCTGGTGCTCACGGTGCAAACGATCTTCTTCTTCATCTTCTACCAGCAGATGTCGACCTCGCTGAACCTGTTCGCCCAGCGCAACGTCGACCTCTCGTTCGGCCTGTTCGGCCTGCATCTGTTCAACTGGATTCCCGAGCAGTTCCAGTCGCTCAACGCGATCTGGATCGTGCTGCTGAGCCCGGTGCTGGTGTTCGTCTACAACACCATGGGCAAGGTCGGCAAAAACCCGTCGGTGGCGGCCAAGTTCGCCTGGGGCTTCGCTGCGGTGGCGATCGGCTTCTTCATCTACGGCGTCGGCGCCCGCTTCGCGGTGAACGGCCAGGTCTCGTCGTGGATCATGGTGTGGGGCTACGGCCTGTATTCGCTGGGCGAGTTGCTGGTGTCGGGCCTCGGCCTGGCGATGATCGCGCGCTACGTGCCGGCGCGGATGGGCGGCTTCATGATGGGCGCCTACTACGTCGCATCCGGCATCTCGCAGTACCTGGGCAGCGTGGTGGCGAACTTCGCCAGCATTCCGACCGACATCAAGGATCCGCTGGTGTCGCTGCCGATCTACACCGCGCTGTTCAACAAGCTCGGCTTCGCCGGCGTGGCCTGCACGGTGATCGCGCTGGCGATGCTGCCGCTGATGAAGAAGCTGTCGAGCAGCCATTCCGACTCCGTCGCCAACAACCCGCTGCCGCCCGTGCGCAGCGAGGAATTCAACACGCCGACGTGAGCCGCCGTGCCCGTCGCGCACGGCGCGGCGGGCACGCCGTTTTCAGCAAGCCCGGAAGATCGCCATGCCGCACCGATCCACCCAACGCATCGGCCTGTTTGCGCTGACGCGCACGCTGGCCTGGCTGCGGATCTGCGCCATCGCCGGCCAGAGCGCCGCCGTGCTGGTGTGCGCCTGGTGGATGCAGCTGGCCATTCCGCTGCTGCCGCTGCTGCTCGGCATCGGCCTGCTCGCGGTGTTCTCGGTGTTCGCCGCGTGGCGGCTGACCCAGCCGTGGCCGCTGCGCGAATGGGAGGCGGTCGGCCACATCGCCTTCGACACGCTGGTGCTGGGCTACCTGCTGTACTTCACCGGCGGCGCCAGCAACCCGTTCATCACCCTGCTGCTGGTGCCGATCGCGCTCAGCGCGGCGGCGCTGCCCGGCCGGGCGGTACTGACGGTGGCCGCGCTGGCCGGCGTCGCCTACGTGAGCCTGCTCTACTCGTACGTGCCGCTGCCGCTGCCGATGGCCGCCGATTCGCCCAGCCGGTTCACGCTGCACGTGGTCGGCATGGGCGTGAACTTCGTGATCATGGCGCTGCTGCTGAGTTTCTTCATCAGCCGACTGGCGCATGTCCTGCGCCTGCAGCAGCTCGAAGTACAGCGCGTGCGCGAACGCGCGCTGCGCGACGAGGGCATCCTGGCCATCGCCACCCAGGCCGCCGGTGCGGCGCACGAGCTCAACACGCCGCTGTCCACCATGCGCACCCTGCTGCCCGAACTGCGCCGCGAGCATGCCGACGACGAGACGCTGGCCGAGGACCTGGCGCTGCTGGAGAGCCAGGTCGACCGCTGCCGCACGATCCTTCGCGAGATGGTCGCCTTCGGTAAGGCGCAGCTGTCGCAAGAGCCGGAGCGGCTCACGGTGGCGGTGTTCATCCACGGCTGCCTGGAGCGCTTCCAGTTGCTGCGGCCGGAAGCCGAAGTGACCCTGCCGCTGGACGAGGACGTCGCCCGGATCGTGCTGCGGACCCCGCCGGGCCTGCGTCACGCGCTACTCAACCTGCTCAACAACGCCGCCGACGCTTCGGCCATCAACCATTCCAACGCGGTGGCGCTGCACGTCTCGCGCGACGGCGAGTGGCTGCAGCTGAGCGTGCGCGACCACGGCCCCGGCTTCGACACCGAAGGCGAGCTGACCCTGCTTGGCTACTCGCGGAAGCAGACCGGGCTGGGCATCGGCCTGGCCCTGGCCGAAGCCACGGCCGAGCGGCTCAACGGCGAGCTGATTGCCAGCAATACCGCGCGCGGCGCCGAGGTCTGTCTGCGCCTGCCACTGGCGGTGATCGCCGAGAGATAACCTGCCGGACGTGCAAGTGCCGCCGCTTCCGGCAAGAATGGGCGCCTGATCCACTTCCAGGAAACACCGCCGATGACCGAGTTGCCTCATGCCGCCACGGCCCGCCCGCTGCTGCTGGTCGACGACGACACCACCTTCCTGCGTGTGCTGGCGCGCGCGCTCGGCTCGCGCGGCTTCGAAGTCATCACCGCCAGCAACTTCGAGGAGGCGCGGGCGCTGACGCGGCGGCACAGCCCGCGCTACTGCGTGCTCGACTTGAAGTTGGGCGAGGAGAACGGCCTGCGCCTGATTCCCGAGCTGCACACTCTGGTGCCGGACCTCCGCGTGCTGCTGCTGACCGGCTACGCCTCAATCGCCACCGCGGTGGAGGCGATCAAGCGCGGCGCCCACGACTATCTGGCCAAGCCGGTCGACGCCGACGCCGTGGTGCGCGCCCTGCTCGACGGCGACAACGAGAGCGACAGCGACGGCGACCTGCCGGACGCGCCCGAACAGCCGCTGGCGCTGCGCCGGCTGGAATGGGAGCACATCCAGCGCGTGCTGACCGAATGCGACGGCAACATCTCCGAGACCGCCCGCCGCCTCGGCATGCACCGCCGCACCCTGCAGCGCAAGCTGAGCAAGCACCCGGTACGCGAACGCCCCGACCGGGAAGACTAGACCGCATTCGCAGGAGCGCGCCGGGCACCTTTCGCCGTGCCCATGCATCCCATCGCCGCCCTCGCTGCGACAACGCGCCATCTGTCGCGCGCACGGCAGCGAACTATCCTTGCAACCCTAGACCCCCATCCAGAGTGTCGTCTTGAACACCCTACCCCTCGGCCTTTGTGCAGTCGCACTCGCCGTGTCCGCCAGCTCGCTGCTGGCCGCCGATGAACCCGCCCCCGCCGCCACCCTCGCCCCGATCTCGGTACACGCCAGCGACACCATGGTGATGGAAACGCCCAGCGTGCAGGTCCGCCTAAAACGGGAAAAGCTGCAGCAGCAGAACCTCACCGAAAGCGCCGACGCACTCAAGTACGCACCGAACATGATGGTGCGCAAGCGCTACATCGGCGATCCGAACGCGGTGATCAGCGGCCGCAACGCCGGCACCCTGCAGAGCGCGCGCAGCCTGGTCTACGCCGACGGCCTGCTGCTCTCCAACCTGATGACCAACGGCTGGGACGGCGCGCCGCGCTGGGGCATGGTGGCGCCCGAGGAAATCGGCGCCGTCGACATCCTCTATGGACCGTATTCCGCGCTGTACCCGGGCAACTCGCTGGGCAGCACCGTGCTGGTCCACACCGTGCTGCCGCAGCAGTTCACCGCCAGCGTGAGCACCCAGTTCTTCAGCCAGGATTACCGCGACGCGTACGGCGCCGGCGGCCACTACAACGGCCATCAGGCTGCCGCCACGCTGGGCGACAAGCAGGGGCGCTTCAGCTGGCTGCTGGAATTCAGCCGGCTCGACAACCATGGCCAGCCGATGCAATACGCCACCGCGAAGGCCGGCGGCAATGCGGCCGCGGCGTTGCCGGTCAGCGGCGCCGTGCCGGACCGCAACCCGAACGGCTCGCCGCGGCTGGTGTACGGCGCCAACAGCATCGAGCACACGGTGCAGGACCAGGCGAAGCTGAAGGTCGGCGTGGACATCAACGAACAGGTTGCCGCGCTGTTCACCGTAGGCTGGTGGCGCAACCGCGCCGAGGATCGCACCCGCAGCCTGATCCGCGATGCTGCCGGCCACCCGGTCACCGGCGGCGCGATCAGCGCGGCCGGACAGACCTGGACCCTGCCGGCCAGCGGCCTGGCACCCTCCTCGGCCAGCGACACCCACCTGCTGTACGGCGTCGAGTTGAACGGCCACCTCGACAACGGCTGGCGCTGGACCGCGGTGGCCAGCCACTACGACTTCCTGCGCTCGCAGGCGGCCACCGCCAACCTGGCCAAACCCGGCGCGCCCACGGGCGGGCCCGGCACGATCGCCGACAAGGCCGGTTCCGGCTGGGACACGCTGGACCTGCGCAGCTCCGGGCCGCTCGGCGAGCGCCACATGCTGTACGCCGGCGCGCATGGCGACCGCTACGTACTGGACAGCCGCGTGCGCAGCGCCAGCGACTGGCGCGGCGATGCCGACGGTGCGCAGGTCAGCGCGTTCGCCGGCCGCACGCAGGCCCGCGCACTGTACCTGCAGGACGTGTGGAGCTTCGCCGACGCCTGGGCGCTGACCCTGGGCGGCCGGCTGGAGCAATGGCGCGCCTACGGCGGCCTGCGCGCGAATGCGGTCAACGCCGTGCATTACGCCGATCGCCGGCGTACCGACTTCTCGCCCAAGGCGGCGCTGAGCTGGGACCTCGCCGACGGCTGGGAGCTGCGCCTGGCCCACGGCAAGGCGGTGCGCTACCCGACCGTGACCGAACTGTTCCAGGGCAGCCTGTCGGCCAACGCGATCGTCAACAACAATCCCGCGCTGAAGCCCGAGACCGACGAGTCCACCGACCTCACCCTGACCCGCCACCTTGCGCACGGCCACTGGCGCGTCTCGCTGTACCAGGACCGCATCGCCGATTCGCTGTACTCGCAGACCGACATCACCGTCACCCCCACCGTCACCAGCGTGCAGAACATCGACAGGATGCGCAGCCGCGGCATCGAGGGCGAGATCAATCTCACTGACCTCTGGCTGGACGGCCTCGAACTGCAGGCCAGCCTCGCCTTCAACCATGCGAAGACGCTTGAGGACCGCCAGTACCCGCTGGCCAACGGCAAGACCTTCCCGCGCATTCCGAAAGTCCGCGCCAGCGTGTTCGCCGACTACCGCTTCGCGCCGCAGTGGGACGCCTCGCTCGGCATCCGCCACTCCGGCCGCCAGTACGGCACGCTGGACAACAGCGACTACGTGGACGGCTACGGTGCGGTGAGCCGCTTCACCGTAGCCGACGCGAAGCTGCGCTGGAAGTTCGCGCCAGGCTGGACCGCCGCGCTCGGCGTCGACAACCTCACCAACGAGCAGTACTGGGTCTACCATCCCTACGCCGGCCGTACCTGGTTCGGCGAGCTGCACTGGGAGCTGTGAGGAACCGCCATGCGTTACCTGCTGATCGCCCTGTTCTGCCTGCTGTCGCCCGCGCTGTTCGCGCACGACGGCATGCGCATGGAGATGCCGAAAGGCCCTGAGCTGGGCGCCAGCACCGCGTTCGACAGCCACGGCCGGCTGTGGCTGGTGGACGCGGCCGACGGCCACGTGCGGCTGCGCCATTCCGACGACGACGGCCGCACGCTGAGTGCGCCGGTCGAGGTGAACGCCGCGGCCGAGCGCATCTACGCCGAAGGCGAGAACCGCCCGAAGCTCGCGTTCGGCCCGCACGACGAAATCTACGTAAGCTGGTCGCAACCGCGCGCCGCGCCGTGGACCGGCTTCGTGCGCTTCGCCCGCTCGCTGGATCGCGGCGAACACTTCAGCGAACCGCTGACCGTGCACCGCGACCGTGCCGAGATCACCCATCGCTTCGATGCGCTCGCCGTTGACGACAAGGGCCGCATCGTGGTCGCCTGGATCGACAAGCGCGACCTGCTCGCTGCCGATGCCCACGGCAAGCCGTACCTGGGCGCCGCGATCTACTACAGCTGGTCGGACGATGGCGGCAAGAGCTTCGTGGCCGAGCGCAAGCTCGTCGACCAGAGCTGCGAATGCTGCCGCATCGCGCTGGCACGCACGCCCGCTGGCGAAGTCGCCGCGTTCTTCCGCAGCATCTATGGCGACAACATCCGCGACCACGCCTATGCCGTGTTGCGCACGGACGGCCAGACCAGCCAGGCCGCCCGTGCCACCTTCAGCGACTGGCAGATCGCCGGCTGCCCGCACCATGGCCCTGGCCTGGCGATCGGCGCCGACGGCATCCGCCACGCCGTGTGGTACGAAGCCAAAGGCCAGCCCACGATCTGGTACGGCCAGCTCGATCCCGGCCATGCGCCGAAACACCCACTGGCGATCGCCGGCGCCGGTGCCGGCCATGCTGACGTGGCCGTGCACGAGCGCATCGTGTGGGTGGCCTGGAACCAGGTAAGTGCGGACGGCTATGCGCTGATGCTGCGCCGCTCGTCCGACAACGGCGCGCACTTCGATGTCCCACGCGAAATCGCCCGCAGCAGCGGCGCGGCAGGCTCGCCGCAGCTGCTGCTGAAACAGGGCCGCGCGTTCGTGGCGTGGAACACCGCCACCGGTTTCCGCCTCGTCGAGCTGCCGCAATGAAACGCCTGCTGCTTGCCTTCGCCCTGTGGTTGCCGGCGCTGGCCAGCGCCGGCTCACTGCAGCCACTGGCCGCCGCCGACGTTCCCGTGCTGCTGCAGCCGCCGGCGCACGGCGCGCGCATCCTCGCGCTGTGGTCGCTCGACTGCGCCTACTGCGAACCGAACCTCGAAGCGCTGGCCAGGGTTCAACGCGCCGATCCTGGCAACATCGAACTGGTCACTGTGACGACGGACAGCATCGAGCTGCGCCAGACGATCGAGGCACGCTTGCGCAGCATGAAAATGGACGGCTATCCCGCGCGTGCCTACGCCGAGGCCTCGCCCGAACGCACCAACTTCCTGCTCGACCCGCACTGGGGCGGCGAGACGCCGCGCGTGCTACTGATCCGCGCCGACGGCAGCCGGCGCGGCATCAGCGGCGCGCTGACTCCAGCGCAGCTGCGCAAGCTTCCGTAGGAGCCCGCTTGCGGGCGATGCCTTCCCGAATCCCGAAAGAGCATCGCCCGCAAGCGGGCTCCTACGGCAACAGCGGCGGTGGTGCGACCTACGGCTGCGCGACACTATCGGCCGGCGCCGGCGCCGGCAACTCCGCGGTGCCGTCGTCCTCGTCGCCGTAGAGCGCCACGTGCGGCACGCCGTCGGCGCCGATCCAGCCGCGGTACATGCCGTCGGTGTTGAACGGGATCGAGATGTGGCCTTGCGCATCCAGCGCGATCGCGCCGCCGTTGCCGCCCATCGAGGGGATTTCCTGGTTGATCACCTCGGCGGCGGCGCGCTTCAGCGGCACGCGCATCTGGGTGACCTTCATGCAGATCTGGTGCGCGGCCACCGTGCGGATGTAGAACTCGCCCCAGCCGGTGCCGGACACGGCGCAGCCGCTGTTGGCGTAGGTTCCGGCGCCGATGATCGGCGAGTCGCCGATGCGGCCCCAGCGCTTGTCGGTCATCCCGCCGGTGGAGGTTCCGGCAGCGAGGCGGCCCTGCGCGTCCAGTGCCACCGCGCCGACCGTGCCGAAGTGCTTGGCCGTCTCGACGTCCGCGTGCGGCTGCTTCGCGGCGTCCTCCTTCAACGCCTTTTGCAACTGCTGCCAGCGCGCTTCGGTGCGGAAGTACGACGAATCGACCAGGGCGATGCCGTGCTCCTTCGCGAAGGCTTCGGCGCCCGTGCCGGACAGCATCACGTGCGGCGACTGCTCCATCACCGCGCGCGCCAGCAGGATCGGGTTCTTCACGTGTTCGACCCCGGCCACCGCGCCGGCACGCAGCGTGTTGCCGTCCATGATCGCCGCGTCCAGCTCGTTGCTGCCGTCATGGGTGAACACCGCGCCCTTGCCGGCGTTGAAGTTCGGATCGTCCTCCAGCACGGTGATCGCCGCGGCCACCGCGTCCAGCGCGCTGCCGCCCGCCTTGAGCCGGGCGTAGCCATCCTGCAGCGCGTAGGCCATCGCCGTGCGCACCGCCTGCTCCTTCGCCGGCGTCATGTCGCGCTTGATCACGCCGGCGCCGCCATGGATCACCAGCACGGGTGAAACGGCGGCGTGGCTCATGCCGGTGATTCCGAGGGTGGCCAGGGCAAGGAACAGATGGTGCGGTCTCACGTGGGTGTTCTCCCGGACAACAGCATGAGTATACCGGGACGCGGTTGGTCACCTGGGCGTGAAGCGCACCCGCTCGCCATCCAGCACCAGCTTCATGCCGGCAAGGTCGGCCACCCGTTGCATCGCCGTGCCCGCAGGCATGTCGTTGAACGACAACGTGACCGGAGCATGGCCCAGCGCCTCCGGGTTGGCGAGCGTCCAGCCCGCCTTCGCCGCTATCGATTCCGCCACGGCACGCGCCGTGCTGTTCGTGACGTGCCCGGTGACCTTGACCGGGGAAGCTTCGGCAACCGCCCGTGCGGGGCAGCCAGCCTGCGGCGTGACGTCGATGACATACGCATGCTTGCCGTCGCCCCCCGTGCCGGCGGCGTGCAATTTATGACCAAGCGCGCCAAGCAGCTGGCTATGCGCAAGCGGCGACTCACCTGTATTGCCCACGGCAAGGTCGATACGCACCTGCCGATCGCCGGCGGGCACGGTGGTCGCTTCCACCCTCAGGGTCCCCACGCTTGCCATCGCTGCCTTGCCCGGCGCCATGCACAGCGCCAGGGCCACATTCTCCGCATGACGCTCGTGACCAGCGTCGGTTGAAAGTTCGACTTGCATGTCCAACTGATACTCCTGACCCCGGACCTTCCAGGTCGCATGGTCTGCCTGGACTTCCCACGCCGGGCGCTCTCCTTGCGGCGCACTGGCGGCATAGACCGAGCCGGCCACCACGATGGCGACGGCAATGCCGGCGATCATTCCGGTGTTCCGACGCCAACGGTTCGGTGAAGGCAGTTTCAACATGGCAATACGCTCCGTGAGTGGATGGCGAGGGGACCACGTGCACCCCACCGGCAGCGCGAACGCGGCCGACTGGGTCTTCAACATCGCATTCGCATAGCTGCGCCGTTGTGCGCCGTGCTCGCGCAGCACGGCGGCGTCGCAGGCCAGTTCCTGGTCGTGACGCAGCGCGGCCAGTGCCCACCATGCCAACGGGTGGAACCAGAACAGCGCAGCAAGGACTCGCGCGAGCAGGCACCACCAGCCGTCGCCGCGGCGCGCATGGGCGGTCTCGTGGGCCAGGATCAACGCGCGTTCGCCAGCGTCGTAGCGCTGCTCGAAATCCGCCGGCAGCACGATGCGCGCGCGCCAGGCGCCGATCAGGGCGGGACCGACATCCGGACCGGGTGCACGCAGCACTGGCCAGCGCGACTGCGCATCGACAACGCTCGTGGCGCCACACAGCCGCATGCGGTAACGCGCCTGCGCGAGAACGGCTTGCAACAGGCTGGCCATGCTGCCCAACAGCCACAGCAGCATAGTCCACACGCGCCAGTCGGTCGCACTCGGTCCAGCGGCGTACACCGGCAACGCGGTCGCTGCCGAGGTGATCGCAACCACCACCGGCGACAACATCACGGCCGGTGCTGCTGTCGCATGCGGCAGCTGGCTGGCCAGCAGCGCCAGCGGCGGTAGCAGCCACAGCTGGAACGCGCGCTCGGCGCCGAACAGACGGCGGCATGGCCGGCGCAGCGCGGCCGCCATCAGCGCGGCGGCGGTGAAGGCGAGGATCAGCAGCCAGCCGCGTCCGAGCCAGTCGATTCCGGTCAGCTCAACACTGCTCATCGTCGAGCTCCTTGAGCAGCTTGCGCAGTTCGGCGATGTCCTTTTTCGACAGCTTGCGCTGCTCGGAGAAGTGCGCCACCAGCGGCGCCACGCGGCCGCCGAACAGGCGGTCGAGCAGGCCCTTGCTCTCCTGCTGCACGTACTGCTCGCGCGTCAGCAGCGGCGTGTAGAGGTAACGGCGACCGTCGCGCTCGGCATGCACGGCCTTCTTCCGGAGCAGGCGGTTGAGCAGGGACTTCACCGTGCCTTCCTGCCAGCGCTGTGTCGGACCGACTTCGGCCAGGATCTCCTCGGCCGTGCGCGGCGCCTCGCGCCACAGCACGTCCATCACCACCGCCTCGGCTTCGCTGATCGCCATGGGTCACCGTTTACGCGTGTAAGTGATTGTGATGTTTACACGCGTAAATGATGCCGTCAAGCTCGGGCAGGCGGTCGCACTGGCGGGCTTGCGACCTTGGTACAAGGCCGGCTCGGGCCAAACCGTCGTATCCTTGGCAGCTGACTCTCCCTGAGGAAGGCACAGCGATGAACAAGGTTTATCCGAGCGCGGCACAAGCCCTTGACGGCCTGCTGGGCGACGGCATGACGATCGCCGCCGGCGGCTTCGGCCTGTGCGGCATCCCCGAGAACCTGATCGGCGCGCTGCTGGAAGCCGGCACCAAGGGCCTGACCATCGTCGGCAACAACGCCGGCGTGGACGATTTCGGCATGGGCCCGCTCTTGAAGACGCACCAGGTCAAGCGCGTGTACGCCTCCTACGTCGGCGAGAACAAGGAGTTCGAGCGCCAGGTGCTGGCCGGCGAACTCGAATTGCACCTGACCCCGCAGGGCACGTTGGCCGAGAAGCTGCGCGCCGGCGGCGCCGGCATTCCCGGCTTCTACACGCGTACCGCGTTCGGCACCAAGCTGGCCGAGGGCAAGGAAACCAAGGTCTTCAACGGCAGGGAATACGTGCTGGAGGAATCCATTACCGCCGACCTGTCGATCGTCAAGGCCTGGAAGGGCGATGCGCACGGCAACCTGGTGTTCCGCGAAACCGCGCGCAACTTCAACCCGATGATCGCCACCTGCGGCAAGGTCTGCGTGGCCGAGGTGGAGCAGCTGGTGCCGGTGGGCGAGCTGGACCCGAACAACATCCACGTGCCGGGCATCTACGTCGACCGCATCGTGCAGGGCGCGAAGTACGAGAAGCGCATCGAGTTCCGCACCATCGCCGGCGTGGCCGGCGGCAAGGAAAGCCCGATCCGCGTGGCGATGGCCAGGCGCGCCGCGAAGGAACTGCGCGACGGCTTCTACGTGAACCTCGGCATCGGCATCCCGACCATGGTGGCGAACTACATCCCCGATGGGGTCAGCGTCACCCTGCAGTCGGAAAACGGCCTGCTCGGCATCGGCCCGTTCCCGACCGAGGACCAGCTCGATCCCGATCTGATCAACGCCGGCAAACAGACCATCACCACCCTGCCTGGCTCCAGCTTCTTCTCCAGCGCGGAGTCGTTCGCGATGATCCGCGGCGGCCACATCGACCTGTCGATTCTCGGCGGGCTGGAAGTGTCCTGCACCGGCGACCTGGCCAACTGGATGGTGCCGGGCAAGATGGTCAAGGGTCCGGGCGGCGCGATGGACCTGGTCAGCGGCGTCAAGCGCGTGGTGGTGCTGATGGAGCACACCGCGAAGGACGGCTCGCCGAAGGTCAAGAGCCAGTGCGACCTGCCGCTCACCGGCAAGCAGGTGGTGGACCTGATCATCACCGACCTGTGCGTGTTCTCCGTGGAGAAAGGCAAGGGCCTGACCCTGATCGAGCTCAACGACGGCGTGACGCTGGACGAAGTGAAGGCGAAGACCGGCTGCACCTTCGCGGTGGCGCTACCGGCCGGTTGACGCCGGTGCAGGAGCGCACCCGGCGCACAAGCTGCGCTCCTACGATTCGCTGAAACTCCGCTCCGGCACGTCGGCCGGCAGCGGATGCGGGAAGCGGATGCGGGCGATGTTTTCCTGACCCTGGCCCGCCTGCAGCTCCAGTGGCCAGGCGAAGCGTTCGCTGATGCGCTGCGCTATGGCCAGTTCGAAGCCGTGCCGGTCGGCACCCCGGGCGCGAACCGGGTAGCCGCTGCCGGGCGCCTGCGAGGTGATCCGGTTACGCACGCTGATGCTGCCGGGCAGCACGCTGACCACCACGCTGCCCTGCTCGGTCTGCTGGCAGGCATTGCGGATCAACTGCCAGCACAACACCGAGAATGCCCGCGGCGAACCCTGCAGCGCGAAGCGCTGCCGGCTCCTCCAGCAGCAGTTCGATCGGCCGACCGATCAGCAGCTCGCGGGCGAAGTCCAGTTCCCTGTGCAACGCGTCGTTGACGACGAAGCACTGCTCGTCGGCAGCGCTGCCCGTCTCGCGCGCGAGGATCAGCAGCGCATCCACCAGGACCTCCATCTCGCGGGTGGCGCGCTTGATCCGGCGCACCGAGCGCAGGCCGAATTCGCTGAGGCCTTCCTCCTCGGCCAGCATGTCCACCGACATCTTGATCACCGTGAGCGGACTGCGCAGCTCATGGCTGGCGTCGCGGGTGAAATTGCGCTCGCGCTGGTTGTAGCTGGCCAGGCGCGTGGCGAAACCGTGCAGCCCCCGCGCCAGCGAAGCCACGTCGGCATCGGCATGGGCGGACAATTGCTCCAGGTGCAGCGACTCCGGATCCAGCAACTGGCCATCCCAACGGCTCACCACCCGGGCCAGCGCACGCACCGGACGCCATTCGCGCCGCATGGCGAGCCAGGCCAGCGCGGTGGTAAGCACGATCACCGCGATCACCACCGCGGTGTGCGCCACGTTGTAGATGCCCAGGACGCAGACGATCGCCACGATCAAGAACTGCAGGGCAAACACCCACGCGATGCGCCGGCGGAAAGCCCCCACACGAAACGTGATTGCGTTGACCCTGCTATCCATTACCTGCGTGCGCCCACCTGTATGCGCCGTGTCGATATCAGGCCGTCTGGGGCGAAGAGGCCACTTCCGACTCAAGATCCGCAAGACGATAGCCCGCCGAGTGGATCGTGTGTAGCAAAGGCCGCGCGAAAGGTTTGTCGATGACCCGGCGCAGGTTGTACAGGTGCGAACGCAAGGTGTCCGAATCGGGCAGTGTGTCGCCCCAGATCTCGCGCTCGATGTCGCGCCGGCTGACCACCCGCGGCGACTCGCGCATCAGGATCGCCAGCAGCTTCAGGCCGATCGGCGACACGGTCAGTTCCTGGCCGTCGCGGGTCAGCCGCAGCGTGGCGGTGTCCAGCATCATGTCGCCGACGCTGAGCACCTCGGTGGACACCTGGCGGCGGTCGCGGCGGATCAGCGCACGCAGCCGCGCCTCCAGCTCGCGCACCTCGAACGGTTTGACCAGGTAGTCGTCGGCGCCGGCCTCCAGCCCGATCAGCTTGTCCTCCAGCGTGTCGCGGGCGGTCAGCATCAGCACCGGGGTGGCCTTCTTGGCCTCGCGGCGCAGCTTGCGGCAGACCTCCAGCCCGTCCAGGCCCGGCAGCATCAGATCCAGCACCAGCACGTCATAGCTGTTGGACACCGCCAGGTGCAGCCCGCTCACGCCGTCGGCGGCGTAATCCACCGAGTAGCCGCGCCGCTCCAGGAATTCGCCGACCATCTCGGCGATCTGGCGGTTGTCCTCGACCAGCAGGATCAGGCCCGCCTGTTCGTCATGTACCGTCATTGTCCTTACCTCCGTGCCTTCACATACGTGAAGAGCTAACCGGTGCGCAAGTGACGGCCGCGTGAAAACGGCGCCGGCGGTTCAGAACCGATTCGGTTTCAGCGCAGCAGCGGCCGCAGCGGTTTCCACACGGTATCCAGCACCCGCGGCTGGGCGGCAGCCACCGGATGCAGGCCGTCGGCCTGCATCAGCGCCGGATCGAGCGCCACGCCTTCGAGCAGGAACGGCACCAGCGCGACGTGGCGGCTTTGCGCCAGCTCCGCATAGACCGCGCGCAGCCCGTCGCGGTAGCGCGGGCCGTAGTTCACCGGCAGCTCGATACCGACCAGCAGCACGCGCACCTTCGCTTTTTGCGCCGCCACGACCATCGCGTCCAGATTGTCGCGCAGCGCCGGCAGCGGCAGGCCGCGCAGGCCATCGTTGGCGCCCAGCTCCAGCACCAGCACGGCCGGCCGGTACGTCGCCAGCAGCGCCGGCAGGCGGTGGCGCCCGCTCAGCGAGGTCTCGCCGCTGATGCTGGCATTGATCGCGCGCCACTTCGGTACCATCTGGTTGAGACGCGCATCCAGCAGATGCACCCAGCCGGCCTCGACCGGGATGTTGTGCGCGGCGGACAGCGAGTCACCCAGCACCAGCACGGTTTTCGGCGCCGCCGCCTGGGCGCTGCCGATGCCGCACAGAAAAACCAGCAACCACAGGCACTGACGCATGAGTGATTCTTCCCGGCCGCTTCTTGAAGCCCGCGATGTTAGCAAGTCGGTCAACGGTCCCGAGGGGAGGCTGGAAATCCTCAGCCAGGTCAGCCTGCAGGTGCAGCCGGGCGAGAGCTTCGCCATCGTCGGCGCCTCCGGTTCCGGCAAGACCACCCTGCTCGGCCTGCTGGCCGGGCTGGACACGCCGGACGGCGGCAGCATCGCGCTGGACGGCCATGCCTTGCAGCAGTTGGACGAGGAGGCCCGCGCCGACCTGCGCCGGCGCCTGGTCGGCTTCGTGTTCCAGTCGTTCCACCTGCTGCCCGCGCTCACCGCCGAGGAGAACGTGATGCTGCCGCTGGAACTGGAGGGCAGCAGCGATGCGCGCCAGCGCGCCCGCGCCGCGCTCGACGCGGTGGGCCTGGGCGCGCGGCGGCGACATTATCCGGCCCAGTTGTCCGGCGGCGAGCAGCAGCGCGTGGCGATCGCCCGTGCGTTCGTGCACCGCCCGCGCGTGCTGTTCGCCGACGAACCCACCGGCAACCTCGACCAGCGCACCGGCCACCACGTCTGCGACCTGCTGTTCGCGCTGAACCGCGACCACCACACCACCCTGGTGCTGGTCACCCACGACGCGGCCCTGGCCGCGCGTTGCGACCGCCGGATCGAGCTGGAGGAAGGCCGCGTCGTCTCGACCGGCACGGACGTGCCGGCATGAAGATGCTGCTGCTTGCCCTGCGCAGCCTGCGTCGCGAATGGCACCTGCCGGAACTGCGCACGCTGGCCGCCTCGCTGGTGCTGGCGGTGGTCGCGCTGGGCGTGGTCGCCACGCTGGCGACGCGGATCGAGCGCGGCATGCTGGCCAGCGCCGCCGAACTGATCGGCGGCGACGTCGGCGTGTCGGCGCCGCAGGCCCTGCCGCCGGTATTCGCCGAGCGCGCGCGTCGTAACGGCCTGCAGCTCGCCCGCACCGCCAGCTTTCCCAGCGTGGCGTTCGCCCATGAGCAGACCCAGTTGCTCGACGTGCAGGCGGTCGATGCGCACTATCCGCTGCGCGGCAAGCTGGAGCTGCGCGACGCCGCCGGCCGCACGCGCAACGGCCACGCCCCAGCCGCGGGCGAGGTCTATCTCGACCACCGTGCCCTGGTGGCGCTGGGCCTCCAGGTCGGCCAGCCGCTGCAACTCGGCGGCCGCGAGCTGACCATCGGCGCCGAACTGCTGCGCCAGCCCGACGGCGGCGAGCTGCTGGCGCTGGCGCCGCGCGCGCTGATGAGCCTGGCCGACGCCGAGCAGGCCGGCCTGCTCGGCACCGGCAGCCGTGCCCGCCACCGCCTGCTGCTGGCCGGCGCGCCGGCCGCCGTGCAGGCCTGGCGCGACTGGGCGCAGGCGGCCGCGCTGCCGCAGGGCGCCGAACTGATCACGCCGGAGCAGACCCAGGAGCGCATGCGCACGGCATTCGATCGCGCCGGCGCATTCCTGCGCCTCACCGCCCTGCTGTCAGCCTTGCTCGCCGGCATCGCGATCGCGCTGTCCGCGCAGCGCTACGCGCGGCGCAAGACCGCCGAAGTGGCGCTGCTGCGTGCGCTGGGCACGCCGCGCCGGCGCGTGCTGGGCCTGCTGCTGGGTACGCTGGGCGCGCTCGCCGTGCCGGCCACCGCACTCGGCATGCTGCTCGCGCTGGGCTTGTCGCAGCTGGCCTGGCTGCTGGCCAGCCAGTTGTTCGGCAACGTACCGACCGTGCTGCCGCTGGCGCCGTCGTTCGCCGCCGCCGCGATGGGCGTCGCCGTGCTGATCGGCTTTGCGCTGCCGCCATTGGCGCGGCTGGCCGAGGTGCCGCCGGTGGCGGTGTTCCGCCAGAGCATGCAGCGGCAGGTGCGGCGTTTCGATGCGCTGTACCTGATCCCCGCGCTGGTGGCGCTGGGCCTGATCTGGAGCCAGAGCAGCTCGCTCACCCTGGCCGGCATCCTCGCCGCCAGTCTGCTCGGCGTGGCGCTGATCGCGGCGCTGCTGGCCGGAGCGCTGCTGTGGCTGGCCCGGCGCATTGCACCGGGCGCGCACCCGGCATTGCGGCTGGGCCTGGCCGCGCTGGCACGGCGACCCGCGCTGAGCGTGATCCAGGCCACCGCGCTCAGCCTGGGCCTGTGCGCGCTGCTGTTGCTGGCGATCGTGGCGCCGGCGCTGCTGCAGGGCTGGCGCCAGGAGCTGCCGGCGGATACGCCGAACTGGTTCGCGCTGAACCTGCAGGACGACCAGCGCGCCGGCTTCGGGCAGGCGCTGGCCAACATCGGCGGCGACCAGCTCAACATGCTGCCGCTGGCGGTGGGCAAACTCACCGCGATCAACGGCCGCCCGATCGACCAGCTCGCCTTCGCCGACGAGCGCGCGAAGGATTGGACCGACCGTCAGCTGCGGCTGTCCTGGTCCGCCGAGCTGCCGCCCGCGAACGACGTGATCGCCGGCCGCTGGCCGGGCGCGCAGCCGGCGCAGGCCGAGGTCTCGATCGACACCATGTGGCGCGACATGTTCGCGCTGAAGATCGGCGACACGCTGCGCTTCGACGTGGGCGAAGGCCGCATCGATGCGAAGGTCAGCAGCGTGCGCAAGGTCGACTGGAGTTCGTTCCGGGTCAACTTCTTCCTGCTGCTCGACCCGGCCCACGCCAGCGAGCTGCCGCATACCTGGCTGGCCAGCTTCCACCTGCCGCGCGGGCATGCAACCGGACTGGCGCAACTGTCGCGCGACTACAGCAACCTCAGCCTGGTCGACGTCGACTCGCTGCTCGACCGCGTGCGCGAGATCGTCGATCGCGTGGGCAATGCGGTGCGCTGGATCCTCGGCTTCAGCCTGCTCGCCGGCGCGCTGGTGCTGGCCGCCGCGCTGGCCGCCAGCGCCGCCGAACGCCGCCACGAAGCCGCGCTGCTGCGCACGTTGGGCGCACGCCGCGCGCAGCTGCGCGTGGCCGCCGCCTGCGAGTTCGCCCTGCTCGGCCTGGTCGCCGGCCTCACCGCCGCACTCGGCGCCGCTGGCGCCGGCGTGTGGCTGGGCCAGGCGGTGTTCCACATCGAGCACTTCGTGCCGCCGCTGTGGCCACTGGTCGGCGGTGCCGTCGGCGCCGGACTGGTGGTGATGCTGCTGGGCCTGGCCGGCACCCGCAAGGTCAGCCGCACGCCGCCGATGCGGTTGTTGCGCGAGGGCTGAGCCGGCATCGAAGGACGGGCTGATAAAGTACGTCGACGCCCCACCGGACTTCCCGATGATTGCAAGCCGCACACGACAGCGCCTCAAGGAGGAATGGCTGCTGTGGTTGTTCGCGGCGCTGGCGATCGCGCTGGCGGTGCTCGATCCGCAACCGCTGGCGAGCTACCGGCGCTGGCTGCAGTTGCCCACTCTGGCCGGCATGATGGGCCTGCTGATCGCGATCCAGGGCATCCGCGACAGCGGCCTGGTGCAGCACGCGGCGGTGGCCATGGTGGCACGCGCGCATTCGCTGCGCGGCCTGGGCCTGTTGCTGGTGTCCGCGACGGCGCTGCTGTCGATGGTGCTGACCAACGACGTGAGCCTGTTCCTGATCGTGCCGCTGACCCTGGCGATCGGCGCCGTCTCGAACCTGCCGGTGCTGCGCATGGTGGTGCTGGAGGCGCTGGCGGTGAACGCGGGTTCCACCCTGAGCCCGATCGGCAACCCGCAGAACCTGCTGCTGTGGCAGCACTCGCAACTGCCGTTCCTGCATTTCGCGGCAGCCATGCTGCCGGCTGCGGCGGTGATGTTCGTGCTGGTGGCGGCGTTCACGCTGCTGTGGCTGCCGCGCGATCGCGTGGCGTTGAGCCCGGAACGGATCGACGGCGTGGTGGCTTCAAACCGTCTCGGCACGTGCTCGATGGCCGCGCTGGTCGGCATGGTGCTGCTGATGGAATACGGCCAGGCTCCGCTGGGCGCGCTGCTGTTGCTGGCGCTGTTCGCGCTGCTGGCGCGATCGAGCCTGGCGCGGATCGACTGGCTGCTGCTGCTCACCTTCGCCGCGATCTTCCTGGGCCTGGGCCACTTCGCGAACTTGCCGCTGGTGCACCAGGCGCTGGACCGGCTCGACTTCGGCCAGCCGCTGACGCTGTATGCCAGCGGCATCGTCGCCTCGCAGCTGATCAGCAACGTGCCGGCGACGGTGCTGCTGCTCGAACGCACACCCGACGCGATCGCGCTGGCGGTGGCGGTAAACGTGGGCGGCTTCGGCGTGGCGATCGGTTCGCTGGCGAACCTGATCGCGCTGCGCCTGGCGAAGCAGCCGCATGGCCTGCGGCTGCTGCACCTGGTGTCGATCCCGTTCCTGCTGGTGTGCGCGCCGCTGGTGTATCTGGCCTGGCGCTGGCTGGGTTGACGGCTGCGCTCAATCGTCGTCGTGCGGCACGCTGACCTTGCCCTTCACACCGGAGTGGTTGACGTCGCCGCTGCCCTTGGCGCCGAGGCTGAAATCGCCGCCGACGTCGTTCACCACGAGATCGCCGGAGCCCAGCGTATCGGCGCGCACGCTGCCGCCGACGTGGCGCAGCGTGACGTCGCCGGAGCCGATGCTGCCGATGCGGGCGTCGCCCTTGATGCCATCGGCCTTGAAGTCGCCGGAGCCCACCGAGCCCAGCTCCAGGCTGCCGACGTCGGTGGCGTCGACGTCGCCCGAACCCACGCTGGTGCCGAACTTGCCGGATACCTGGCGCACGTGCAGGTCGCCCGAACCCACGCTGGTCTGCAGTTGCTGCACGCCGCCGACGTCGGCGTCGCCGGAGCCCACGCGCACGGTGACCGGCAGGTTGGCCGGCAGTTGCACGGTGACCTCGAGGCTCGAATAGTTACTGCCGCCGAACAGGCTGAAATTGAAACTGCCGGTGTCGCCGATGTCGATCAGCAACTGGTCGCCTTCACGCCGCTGGGTCACCTGCAGCTTGTCCAGCGCCGCCTGCTCGGAGGCACAGGCGCGGCCGGTGAGGGTGAGACCCCTGGCGCTGTCGCTGCCGGTCAGGTGCAGGTCCTGGCTGTGCACGTCGATCTGCACGCTGCGCACGCCGGCAAGGTCGAGCTGCAGGTTGCGTGGTGCTTCGTACTTGCACGGGTTGGCGGCAAACGCGGCGAACGGGGCGAGCAGCAGGGCTGCGGTAAAAAGACGGCGCATGGAACTCTCCTTGGGGTGGTCGACCCAGCTGGGATGCAGCCGGCGGCAGAAAGGTTGCAAGCATGACGGCATGCATGAACCGGCCAGTCAACGTGCCGGCATCGGCCGCGTTTTCCAGTTTACCTACCGAGGAGACCGCCATGCACCGCAAAACCCTGCTTGCTTCCGCGCTGGCCGTGCTGATCGCCGGATCGAGCGCGCTCGTCATGGCCCAGCAAACGCCACCCCCACCGTCGCCGGCACCCTCCGCGATGGCCGGCAAGGACCTGCGCGCGCATCACAGCGACCGTGACCACGGCATGCGCATGCACCGCTTCGACCATCAGCGCAACGGCGTGATCGGCGACCTGCACGGCCTGGAGCGGCTGTACATGCAGGCCGGCCGCAGCAAGGAGATGGCGTCGATCTACAACGACGTGCTGGCCAGGTCGCAGGATCCGCGCGTGCGCGACTACGTCTACCAGCGCCTGGCCCGCCTGCAGGCGCAGCCGGCCAACGTCGACCAGGCGATCGCCACGCTGCGCAAGGGGCTGGACGAAAACCTGGCCAACGAGGCGAAGAGGCGTGCCGAGCGTGAGAAGATGCGCGCCGCCTGGCAGCAGCGCGCTGGCGAGGCGGCGCCGCCGGCGAAGTAAGTTCGATCGCCAGAGCCACGACGACGCGGTGACCCCGGCCACCGCGTCGTTCAGTGGTTGCCCTCGCCCTGCTTGGCGCGCTGCCACAGCTGTTCCTGCTCGCCCAGCGTGCGTTTGCCAAATGCCGCGCCGTCGGCCGTGGCCAGCTGCTCCATCCGGCGGAAACGCCGTTCGAATTTCCCATTGGCATGCCGCAATGCCTGCGAGAAATCGACCCCGGCATGGCGCGCCAGGTTCACCATCACGAACAGCACGTCGCCGATCTCGTCCTGCAGGCGCGCCGGATCGGCGCCGTTGGCGAACTCCGCGCGTACCTCGTCCACTTCCTCGGCCAGCTTGGCCAGCACCGGCGCGGGATCGGGCCAGGTGAAACCGGTGGCCGCGGCACGCTGCTGCAGCTTCTGCGCGCGCTTCCATTCCGGCAGGCCGCTGGAGATGCCCGCCAATGCGCTGGCGTCGGCCGGCTCGCCCTTGTCCGCGCGCTCGGCCGTCTTGATCGCCTCCCATGCCTGCATCTGCGCCGCCAGGTCGGCGTAGCGCACGTCGCCGAACACGTGCGGGTGGCGGCGCAGCATCTTCGCGCTGATCGCGTGGGCGACGTCGGCGAAATCGAACAGGCCCCGTTCGGAGGCCATCTGCGCGTGGAACACCACCTGCAGCAGCAGGTCGCCGAGCTCGTCGCGCAGGTCGGGCCAGTCGCGGCGGTCGATCGCGTCGGCCACCTCGTAGGCTTCCTCGATGGTGTAGGCCGCGATCGAGGCGAAATCCTGCTGCACGTCCCACGGGCAGCCGCGCTCGGGATCGCGCAGGCGCGCCATGATGGCGAGCAAGTCGTCGAGGCTGTGCCGGGGCGAGTCGCTCATGGCGCCAGCAACCGCGCGGTCCAGTCGATCGTGGTATCGCCGACCGCGACGAACTCGGGGTTCAGCAGCGACTCGCCGCGGTTGTAGCGGAACGGCTGGCCGGCCAGGTCGAGCACCGCGCCGCCGGCCTCCTCCAGCACGCATTGCGCCGCGGCGGTGTCCCATTCGCTGGTGAGGCCCAGGCGCAGGTAGAGGTCCGCCGCGCCACGCGCGATCAGGCAGAACTTCAGCGACGAGCCCAGCGGTATCAGCTGGTAGTCGTCGCCGACCAGTTGCTGCAGCACATCGCCCTGCACGCCGCCGTGCGAACGGCTGCCAGCCACCAGCGCCGGTTGCCGCAGCGGGCGCGCGCGGATGCGTTGCCAGGGATCATCGGCCTGCGCCTGCAGCCAAGCACCCTGCCCCTGCGCGGCGACATACAGCTCGCCGCTGACCGGCGCCAGCACCACGCCCAGCGCGCTGCGGTGGTCATCGATCAGCGCGATGTTGACGGTGAACTCGCCGTTGCGCTTGATGAACTCGCGGGTGCCGTCGAGCGGATCGACCAGCCAGTAGCGCGGCCAGTGCCGGCGCTCGGACCACGGCAAGGCCTTCGCTTCTTCCGACAGCACCGGCAGCACCGGTTCGAGCGCCGCCAGACCGGCCATGATGACCTGCTGGGCGGCCAGGTCGGCAGCGGTCAGCGGCGAGGCATCGGCCTTGGTCTGCACCGCGAAGTCGCCGTGGTAGACGTCGAGAATCGCCGCGCCGGCGGCACGGGCGATCGCACCGACCTGTCGGGCCAGCTCGGGCGGCATGGTTCCGGGCGGCATGCTCATGTGCGCAGGAAGCGCCCGGCGAGATACTCGCGGGCCATGAACAGCGCGGCAATCGAACGCCCCTCGGTCACGTCATCGCGGCCAAGCAGGGTATGCAGTTCGGACATCTTCCACGGCACCACTTCGAGTTCTTCCGGCTCGTCGCCGACCAGTTTCTCGGGGTACAGATCCTGCGCCAGCACCACGTGCGCCATGTGCGTCATGTACGACGGCGACAGCGACAGGTTGTGCAGGATCTTGAGCTTGTGTGCGCCGTAGCCGATCTCTTCCTTCATCTCGCGCTCGGCGCCCTGCTCGGCGGTCTCGTCCTGGTCCAGCCGGCCCTTGGGCAGACCCAGCTCGTAGCGGCCGACGCCACCGCCGTACTCGCGCACCAGCAGCACGGTGTCGTCGTCCAGCATCGGCACGATGATCACCGCGCCCAGGCCGCTGCCTTTCAGGCGTTCGTAGGTGCGGCGCGCACCGTTGGAGAATTCCAGGTCGAGTTGCTCGACGTGCAGGAAGTGGCTGTCGCTGACGTCGCGCGTGGCGTGGATGATCGGTAGTTTGCGCATCCGGCGATTCTAACCTCTGCCGTTCAGCGCCGCAGGCGCTGCAGGGCCTGTGCATGGATCGCCGGCGTGCCGGCCAGTACGCTGGTCGTGTCCAGCGTCGGCGGCGCGCCGTCCAGGTCGGTGAACACGCCGCCGGCCTCGCGCACGATCACCGCCAGCGCAGCGATGTCGAGGATGTTCACGTCCGACTCGATCACCAGGTCCAGGCTGCCGCGCGCCAGCAGGTGGTAGTGGCAGAAATCGCCGTAGCCGCGGATCCGGTTGCTGTCGCGGATCAGCGCGCCCAATGCGTCCCAGCGGCTGTCACCGGTGAGCGTCTTGACGTTGCCGGTGGAGATCGAGGCTTGCGCCAGGCGCGCCGTGTCCGCCACGCGCACGCGCTCGCCCTCGAACCACGCGCCATTGCCGGCGCTGGCCCACATCGTCTCGCCGTAGACCGGCGCGCTGGACACGCCGAGCACCAGCTCGTCGCCGTCCATCAGCGCGATCTGGGTGGAGAAGAACGGCGTGCGGCGCACGAAGCTCTTGGTGCCGTCGAGTGGATCGACCAGCCACAGCAGGCCGCCGCGTTCGCCGTCCAGGCCATACTCCTCGCCGTAGATCGACGCCTGCGGCAGCGCCATCTGGAGAACCCGCCGGATCGCCTGCTCGGCCTCACGGTCGGCGATCGTCACCGGCGTGGCGTCGGACTTCAGCTCCACCTCGACGCCGCGCCGCCAGTAGTGTTCGATCACCTCGGCGGCAGCGGCGGCGGCCTCGCGTGCGGCCGTCAGGGCCGTGGCGGCGATATCCGGATTCATGCTCGTCTCGCGTCCTTCAGTTCGTGGATGGGGCCGGCGCGCTGCCGGCCAGTCCGCCGCGGCGCTGGAGGCGCACGCTGCCGTCGGCCGCCGGCGGGCCCAGCCTGGCCAGCCAGCGGCGCAGGGCCGGGTCAGTCTGTCGGGCGCGCAGCGTCGCGTCCAGTCGCCAGCCAAGCGGGCTCAGCTGCAGTTCGCCATCGGCGTGCAGCGGGCCGTGCCCGTCGTCGTGCAGTTGCGCCCGGATCACCCCGCCCTGCGCGCTCGCCTGTGCCTGCAGCATGCCCAGCGCCACGTCGCCGTCCTGCGTCGTGTGCATGAGTGCCTGCGGCCATTGCGCCTGCGCCTGCAGTTGCATGGGCCAGCCGCCCTGCAGCAGGGCGTGGCCGATCGTCACTTGCAGTTCGCCGCGCGGCTGCCCCCATGGCGGCATCGCGGCATGGGTCCATGCCGCGAGCTCCGCACGCACGCTCGCGTTGCTCACTTCGACCTGGCCGTCCGGCAGCCGCCGCACTCCGCCGGAAAACGCGAGTCGAGGCCCTTCGAACTGCAACTGCAGCCGCACCTGGCCGAGCATGGCCCGACGCGACAATCGCCACTGCAGTCGCCCCAGCGCCTGTCCGTCGGCGGCCACCACCTCGTCGGCCCGGCCATGCCACAACGTGCCCTGCACCTGCTGCAGCTGCAGTCCGTGCAGTTGCGGCTCGATCCATGGCATCGCCCAGCGTGCCGGCAGGAACCACAGCAGCACGGCGGCGGCCAGCGCCAGCACACCGAGGCCGATCAGGCATTTACGCAGTGGCTTCAAGCATCGATTCCCGGGATGAGCGATGTGCGGGCTTGAGCGCCCGTCGTGCAGCGTCGATGATAGCCGGATGAACAACTCCGCAAGCGGCAACGCCGCGCTCGCCGCGCGCGACCTGCGACACGTCTGGCACCCCTGCACGCAGATGCACGACCACGAGAGCGTGCCGATGGTGCCGATCGTGCGCGGCGAAGGCGCCTGGCTGATCGACGCCGACGGCCGGCGCTACCTGGACGGCATCAGTTCGTGGTGGACCAACCTGTTCGGCCACGCCAACCCGCGCCTCGCCGCCGCGCTCGCCGAGCAGGCGCGCACGCTGGAACACGTGATCTTCGCCGGCTTCACCCACGAACCGGCGATCGAACTGGCCGAGGAACTGGTGCGGATCACGCCGCCCGGGCTGGATCGCGTGTTCTACGCCGACAACGGCTCGGCGGCGATCGAGGTGGCGCTGAAGATGAGCTTCCACTACTGGCTCAACCAGGGCCATGGCGAGAAGACCCGCTTCATCGCGCTGACCGGCAGCTATCACGGCGAGACACTGGGCGCGCTGTCGGTGAGCGACGTGGCGCTGTATCGCAAGACCTACGCACCGCTGCTGCTGACGCCGTTCCTGGCGCCGTCGCCGGATGCGTACGAAGGCGAACCCGGCGAGTCACCGGAACAGACGGCCAAACGCCGCCTCGGCGAACTGCGCACGCTGCTGGAACGGCACGCACACGAAACCTGTGCGGTGATCGTCGAGCCGCTGGTGCAATGCGCCGGCGGCATGCGCATGTATCACCCCGGTTACCTCAGCGGCCTGCGTGCGCTGTGCGACGAGTTCGCGGTGCACTTCATCGCCGACGAGATCGCGGTGGGCTTCGGCCGCACCGGCACGCTGTTTGCCTGCGAACAGGCGGCGGTGACGCCGGATTTCATGTGCCTGTCGAAGGGGCTCACTGGCGGCACCCTGCCGCTGTCGGCGGTGCTTACCCGCGACGTGGTCTACCAGGCGTTCTACGCCGAGTACAACGCCGGCAAGGCGTTCCTGCATTCGCACAGCTACACCGGCAACCCGCTGGCCTGCCGGGTCGCGCTGGAGACGCTGGCGATCTTCCGCGACGAGCCGGTGCTGGAACGCAACCGCCAGCTGGCCGTCCACCTGGCCCGCCGGCTGCAGCCGCTGCGCGCGCATCCGCACGTTGCCGACGTGCGCCAGACCGGCCTGATCGCGGCGATCGAGCTGGTTGCCGACAAGGCCAGCCGGCGACCGTACCCTGCCGCTGAACGGCGCGGCCTGCGCGTCTACCTGCACGGCCTGCAGCACGGCGCGCTGCTGCGCCCGCTGGGCAACGTGGTGTATTTCATGCCGCCCTACGTGGTCAGCGAAGCCGAGATCGACCAGTTGGTCGACACCGCGATCGCCGGGATCGAGCGCGCCGTCGCGGACTGAACCCGGCGCGGCTCAGTGCCCGTGGACCGTGATGCGGGGGTCGAGCTTCTGCAGCGCCCGGCCCAGTTCGGGCTCGCCCGTGCGCTGCAGGTCCTGCTGGCTGTAGCTGCGTCCGTTCACCGGCAGGCACTGTCCCTTCTTCGCCGGAATATGGCTGCCGGTCTCGCGGATGCAGTTGTGGTCGTCCGCTCGGGCGGCCCGTTGCTGGCCGGATGATGCGGCGGAGGGCGGTGAATTCGGCGAATCCTGTGCCAGCAGCATGGTGCTTGCGCCGCTGCCTGCCAGCAGCATGGCGGAAACGAAAACGAACCTGGACATGGAGCCTCCGGCTCGCAGATACGGATGCGGCGAGCGCGCATGGGGAGTGCGATCCATGTTGATACGACGCGGCAACAGGAGCAAGCGGCGGCGCCCGGCGGTCTCACGCCCGTTCATCCGCGGGCATGGCAGGCGTGAGCCGCGCTATGCTGGGCGGCCGTCCAGACCCAACCCGCTCCGATGCGCACGATCCGTATCCACGTCGACCAGCCGCTCGTCGTCTGCGCCGAACCGAACCTGCCGCCACAAGCCGCCGAACACGTGGGGCGCGTGCTGCGCATGAACCCCGGCGACCCGCTCACCCTGTTCAACGGTGACGGCCACGACTACGCCGCGGTCATCCTCACGGTGGGCAAGCGCGAGGTGGCCGTCAGGGTCGAGTCCAAGCAGGCCTTGCGGAACGAGTCGCCACTGCCGCTGACCCTGGCCCAGGGCGTCGCCCGCGGCGAGAAGATGGACCTGATCGTGCAGAAGGCGACCGAGCTGGGGGTGGCGCGCATCGTGCCGCTGCTGACCGAACGCTCGGAAGTGAGGCTGGACGCGGCCCGCGCGGAAAAACGGCTGGCGCACTGGCGCGCGGTGGTGGCCAGCGCCTGCGAGCAGAGCGGCCGCGCACGCCTGCCCGAGGTCACCCCGGCGCTGCCGCTGGCGGCGTGGCTGGGCAGTCTGGCCGACGACGGCACGCTGCGCCTGGCCCTGCTGCCGGAAGCCGACCGCTCGCCGCGCCAGCTGCAATTCGGCCCGGCCGGCGGCCTGCTGGTGGTCGGCCCGGAGGGTGGCCTGGGCGAACGCGATGTCGACGCACTCAGCGCCGCCGGTTTCGAGGGCCTGCGGCTGGGGCCGCGCATCCTGCGCACCGAGACGGCGGGGCTGGCCGCGCTGGCGGCGCTGCAGGCGCTGCACGGCGACGGTTAGACGCGCCGCCCGGCGGGGTTTCAGTCTTCCGAATCGAACGAACTGGACGATGCCGCCGATGCCGCCGGCTCGGCGGCATCGAGCAGTTCCAGCAGGGTGGCCTCGATCCATTCCAGGTCGGGGATCATCGCCACATCGTCGCGTACCAGCACGTGCGCGCGCACGCCCGGCGGCAGCGGCTTGCCGTCGTGGGTGGGAATGATCAGCTCCGCGTTCAGCGTGGTCAGGCGCGGGAAACCCTGGGTCAGCACGGCGATGAACGGCAGTTTCGGATGGCCGCCGAGCGCCTTCAGCACGGCCACGCGCACGCTCAGCTCGGCGTCGCCTTCCTCGGTACCGGCCAGTTCGGTGAACGACACCAGCGGCACGCGCCAGCCGCGCCAGGCGATCCGGCCGAGCAGCCAGGCAGGCGCACCGGCCACCGGCTCGGGCGTGCTCTGGGTGATCACCTCGGCGATGGTGGCGTTGGGCAGCAACAGGCGCAGGTTGCCTACCGGCACCAGGACGCAGCGGATTTCACGCGGCAGCGGATCACTCATGGAAACACCTCGATCAGGTGCGCCGCCAGCTCGGACGGCGTACCGGAGAAACTGACCAGTCGTTCGGCAAAGATGCCGCTGACCATGTCGGCGAAATGCTCGCCGGATGACGACTCCACCCAGACCTGCCCGCCGCGATCGTGGACCGCCTGCGCGCCGGCCACGGCGTCGTTGCCGCGCCCGGCGAACACGATGGCCAGCGCGTCGCGGCCGAACGCATTCGCGGCCATGGTCAGACTGGCGTCGATCGACGGCTCCGGCGGCGCATCGGCGTCGTTCGCCTGCAGTTCGATGTTGCCGTCACGGCGCAACCGCACCTGCTGCCCGGCCGGCACCAAGAGCACCTCGCCGGGCTTGGCGCGACCGGCCTTGGCCAGTCGCACCGGCAGCGCACAGTTCGCGGAAAACTCCGCCACCAGCGACGCATCCGACTGCCGGCCCAGATGCTGGGTGAGCAGGAAGGTCTGCCGGGTCGACGCCGGCAGCGCGGCCAGAAAGGTGCATACCGCGTCGATGCCGTCGGTGGCGGCGCCGAGCAGCACCACCTTGCTCAATGCGCCACTGAGGTCGTCCAGCACCATCTCGTGTTCATGTTCGTGCTCGTGCACGTACGCCTGCGGCGCGATGGCTTCCTCCATCGACACCAGTTCGAGGCTCATGCGCGGCTGGACGTCGGCGGCGACCGCCTCGACATCGGGCGCAAGAAAGTCGGCAGCGCTCAGCTTCTGGATCCCGAACACCTGGGCATCAAGCCTTTCCGGAGTCTCCGGCGCGGCATCGTCGTCGACCAGCGCCCAGCCCTCCGGAGCGTCCACCGGCGCTGCGCCGACGGCCGCTGCCGGCGCTGCCGCCGAAGCCGGCGCGATGGCGACCGCGGCGTCGGTCAGCGACGACAATGGCGAAGGGTCCGCCTGGAACGCCGCCGGCGGCGCACCGAAGTTCCCGTCATGCAGGGACGGCGGCTCCTCGTCGTCGACGAAACGCAGGCCCGGACCAGCTGACACGTCGTCATCGGCCGGCAGTTCGCCGGAGGCCAGCAGCGCTTCCAGCTCCGCCGCCAGACTTTCCGATTCCGCCGCCGCGATCTGCCCGCGCTGACCGTCGGGGTCCTCATGCGCCGGAAAAGCGGATTCCGTGCCGGGATCGGCTGCCGTGCCGGGATCGGCCGCCATGACGGGTTCGACCGCCGCCGTTTGCGCCGGCGCCTCGACGCCGGGGGCGCCGCCCGGTCGCGGCGGGTCGATGTCGCCCTCCGCCAGTACCTTGACCGCCAGGTGACGCGCCCAGCGGGCACGATCCCAGCCGACCAGCGCGCGGCTGGCTTGCGCGTCGTTGAAGACCACTCGCGGGCGATCGGCGTCGATCACCTCGTAGAGGCGATCAAGTGCGTCGTCCGCGCTGTCGTCCAGGTTGACCACCAGCACGTCGACGCCGACCTGCTGCAGCAACTCGCGACTGAGGCTGGCGACGCCGCCTTCGTGCACGATCCGGGCGCCGCGCTCGTGCAGCGCCTCGCGCAACTGGCTGCCCAGTTCGGTGTCGTCGAACAGCAGGGCCACCGCAGGAGCCGTGTCAGTCATGAACCGGCTCCACTGCACGCTGTTCCAGCACCTCCCCGATCTGCACCAGCAACTCGGCCTCCTGGTACGGTTTGCCGAGATAGCGGTCCACCCCGATGTCGAACGCACGCTGGCGGTGTTTGTCGCCGCTGCGCGAGGTGATCATGATGATCGGCACCTCGCGCAACCGCGGATCGGCCTTCATGTGGGTCGCCAGCTCGTAACCGTCCATGCGCGGCATCTCGATGTCCAGCAGCATCAGGTCCGGCACGCGCTCGTGCAGTTTCTCCAGTGCATCGACGCCGTCCTTCGCCGTGCTGACCTCGTACTCGTGACGCTCCAGCACGCGGCTGGTGACCTTGCGCATGGTGATCGAGTCGTCCACCACCATCACCAGCGGCTTCGTCGCCACTTCCTCGACCACCGGCGCCTGGACCGCGCTGAGGCCTTCGGCCAGGCGCTGTTCGCGCCGGATCATGCCGTGGCGAACCAGCGGCGCCAGGTCGAGAATGATCAGCACCGAACCGTCGCCCATGATGGTCGCGCCGAGCAGGCCCGGCACCGAGCTGATCTGCGGGCCGACCGACTTGACCACGATCTCGCGCGAACCGAGCACCGCGTCGATGCGGATCGCCGCACGCAGGTCGCCGGCGCGGGTCAGCAGCAGCGGCTGCTGCTCGTCCTCGGTCGGCAGGCCCGGCGGCAGGCCCAGCAATTCGGCCAGGTCGTGGATGCCGTACGCCTCGTTGCCGTACTGGAACGAGGGTTCGTCCTCGGCCATCAGCGCCGTCAGGTCGTCCGGATTGACCCGCGCCACGCCCTGCACCGAGGTCATCGGGATCGCGAACGTGGCCTCGCCGATGCGCACCAGGATGGCCTGGGTCACCGCGAGGGTGAACGGCAGGCGCAGGACGAAGGTGGTCCCCTTGCCTTCTTCGGACTCGATCGACAGCGAACCGCCTAGCTGCTTGATCTCGTTCGCCACCACGTCCATGCCGACGCCGCGACCGGCCAGCTGGGTCACCTGGCTGGCGGTGGAGAAGCCGGTCTGCGTGATCAGCGAGAGCAGCTGGTTGTCGGTCGGCCGGGTCTCGGCGCGCAGCAGGCCGCGTTCGACGCCGCGCTTGCGGATCGCCTCGCGGTTCAGGCCGCGACCGTCGTCGCTGACCCGGATCACAACTTCGGTGGCCTCGCGCGCGACCGTGATGTTCACCACGCCCTCGACCGGCTTGCCGGCCTTGCGCCGTTCGGCCGGGGTCTCGATACCGTGCGCGATCGCGTTGCGCAGCATGTGCTCGAACGGCGCCTTGATGCGGTCGAGCAGGTTGCGGTCCATTTCGCCGTGGGCGCCGTCCACGTGGAGCTGGGCGTGCTTGCCCTGCTCCTGCGCGGCCTGGCGCAGCGTGCGGCGCAGGTTCGGCACCATCGTGTCGAACGGCAGCATGCGCGTGCGCAGCAGGCCGTCCTGCAGTTCGGTACTGACCCGCGACTGCTGGATCAGCAGGGTCTCGGCCTGGCGGGTCAGCTCGTCCAGCATGTTCTGGATCGACACCAGATCGGATACCGACTCGGCCAGTGCACGCGAGTACTGCTGCAGCTGCGAGTAGCGGTCGAGCTCGAGCGGATCGAACGCCGCCATGCCCGCCTCGCGATGCTCGCGCTGGAAGCGCGCGATGATCTGCGCCTCGGTCTCGATTTCCAGCATGCGCAGCTGACTGCGCAGGCGCGCCACGGTCTGTTCCAGTTCGACCAGGTTGAAGCGGTAGCCGGCGACCTGCTGTTCCAGCCGCGAACGGTAGATCGCCACTTCGCCGGCATGGCTCACCAGATTGTCGAGCAGGTCGGCGCGAACGCGGATCTGCTCCTGCGAGGAGCGCACTTCCTCCTCCGTCTCCGGCATCAGTTCGGGCAGCCCGAGCTCACCTGCCGCGGGAACCGCCGGCGACGGCGCGGCCGCAACCGGCGCCGGCATCGCGGCCGCCATCGGCACCAGGTCGTCGGCCAGCGTCGTTTCGCCCGCCAGCGCCAGCAACTGGTCGATCATCGCCCGCGGGTAATCAATCGCCCGATCCTGTGCCACCTGCTGCACCAGGGCGTGCAACTGGTCGAAGCTGGCCTCCAGCGCGGCGATCAGCGACCCGGTCTTCGACGTATCGCGGATCGGCTTCTCCAGCAGGGTCTCGATCGCGTGGCTGAGATCGCCCACCGCAGCCAGGCCGGCAATGCGCGCACCGCCCTTCAGGGTATGCAGGTCGCGCTGCAGCTCCGGCACGTGCGCCAGTTCGGCCGGCTCGGCATGCCACTGGGCCAGCACGTCGTCGGCGTGGTCGAGGATCTCGCGTGCCTCGTCGATGAAGACTTCCAGCAGGTCGGCGTCGATCTGGCCGGAACCGGCCAGGGCATACGTGGGCTCCGGCGGCGTCGCGGCGTCCGCTTCCTCCGTAGCACGGCTCGCCGCGGCCTGCTCGGCGGCCAGCTTCTCCGCTGCG
>NZ_KI421516.1:0-23402 GCF_000473345.1 Rhodanobacter sp. OR87 | reverse complement strand
TCGGCGGCCAGCTTCTCCGCTGCGACCTGCGCCGCCGCGGCCTGCTCGGCGGCCAGCTTCTCCGCTGCGACCTGCGCCGCCGCGGCCTGCTCGGCCGCCAGCTTTTCGGCGACGGTCTGCTCGGGCTCAAAGGCGCCCAGTGCCGCCACCAGTTCGGCAGTCAGCTCGGCGTGGCGCGCATCATCCGGATGGATGTCCGACAGTTCGTCGGTGTCGGCCGGCACGTCGGCGGATGCCGTTTCGTTCCGTGCCGCCGCGACCTCGGCCATGCCGGCTTCCAGCGAGTCGGCCATGATCGCCTGCTCGGCGTCGACGTTGTCCATCGTGTCGGTGGTTTCTGCCGACTCGGCCTCTTCGGCCTGCGGCTCGAACACGACGTGCGCCACCTTCGATTCGGGATAGCGGTCGCGCATGCGGGTGATCTGCGCGGTGAGCGCATCGGCGTCCGGCAGCTGCGGCTCGACCGCGTCGAACTGGCCCATCACGTGGTCGACCACGTCGACCGCCTGGCCCAGCAGGCGCAGGCCCTCGGAGGACAGCGGCAGGTTGGCGGCGCGCAGACGCTTGAACAGGCCTTCAAGCGGCGACAGCAGCTGCGTCAGCAGCGGGATGTCGACCATCGCGATCGCCCCATGCAGCGTGTGCACGGCGCGCAGCAGTTCCTCGCCGATCGGCAACTCGTCGTCGCTGCGCTGGATCGCGGCGCGAATGGTCTGCAGGTACTGCGCCACTTCACTGCGCAGGATCTCCAGCAGCACCGGATCCACCGGCGGCATCACCGGCATCGCCATGGCCTGCACGGACTCGGCCGGCTCCGGCGTGACGGATGCGGCACTCGCGTCGGTCAGGCCTGCCGTGGGTATGGCCTCGGCCGCCGTGTCGATCCGCGGCACGCGCCGGCGCACCACGCGGCGCACCGTCTCCATCGCCCGCGGTGCGTGGTCCTCCACCCGCGCGGGGTTGCCCGCCGCGAGCTGTTCGGCGGTATGCATGATCGCGCCGAGCGGTGCACCCGGTGCGCCCTCGCCCTTGAGCGCGGCCAGCAATTGCGGCAGCGCATCGATCGCATGCCGCACCAGCGCCTGCGCGTTGTCGTCCGGCTGGATGGTGTTGTCCAGCACGCGATTGAGCATGTCCTCCACTTTCCACGCGAACTCGCCCAGCACGCCGGCACCGACCAACCGGCCCGAGCCCTTCAGCGTGTGGAACGAACGGCGGATGCCGACCAGCGACGAAATCTGCGCGGGATCGGCCAGCCAGAGTTTCTCGGCGCTGCGCAGGTTGTCGATTTCCTCCTGCATCTCCTCCAGGAAAATCTCGCGGATGTCGTCGTCGATGCCCTCGGCATTGACGTTGAAGCCGGTGTTCGCCGCCAGCGCGTCGCGCACCGGCACCTGCTCGACCACCTCCTCCTCGATCTCGATCCAGTCCTGGCCCGACGCGTCGGCCGCGGAGTGATCCAGGGCGGTCGGCGCGGTGGTTTCGGTCTGCGCCAGGCGCAGCCCGTCCAGGTCGTGGGTGGGTGCGGCGGGGGTATGGCTGTCGCCGACGAAGAGCTGCCCCAGGTCCTCGCCCGGCAGCAGGCTGACGGACTCGGACAGTTCGGGGTGTTGCTCGCCCGCAGCGGCGGATTCGACCGGCGCTGCCTCGGGTGCCGTCGGCGCGGCAGACGCCGCGCGTGCCGACGGCAGTGGCCAGTAGCCGAGCAGGCCGAGGCTGTGCTCGGCCACGTCGAGTATGTGTTCCAGTCCGCCGCGATGCTCGCGCGCCGCCTCCAGGTAGTACTCCAGCGCCGCCAGCGCATCGGCCAGCTGGTCCATCTGTGCGCCGCTCGGTACGCGCCGGTCATCCAGCAATTCGTTGCCGATGAAACGGCCCACGCCCTGGGCCAGCTCGGCCGGGCGCGGCGACGACAGCATGTGCATGGCGCCGGCAACTTCTTCCATCAGCGCCGGTGCGCCGGCCAGGCGATCATGCTCCCAGCCGGATTCGACGAACGCGACGATCGCGTCCTTGACCCTGCCGGTGTTGGCGATCGCCTCCTGCATCAGCGTGGTGACCACGCCCAGCGCTTCGCTGCGCGGCAGGCTGGGCATGGCGTCGTTCGTGCCCGCTTCTTCCTCGGAACCGAGACTTTCGATGTGGTCGTCCAGCGACGCCTCGACGTACAGCAGCGCGCCGGCCACGTCGAGCAGGGTCTCCTCGTCGGCCGCGCGCATGCGGTTGGCGATCTCGTCGAGCACCCGGCGCTGTTCGGTGACTACCCGGCGCGGCACCGCCAGCGCCAGCATGCCCAGCGTGTCGCCGACGCGCTCGAGCACTTCGCCCTGCGCGGCCAGCTGCGCCGGATCGCCGTTCTGCTGGCGCAGGAACAGGTCCAGCGCCTCCTTGACGCGCAGCAGGTCGTCCTTCAGCGCGCGCGACACCGAATCGAGCAGTGCGCGGTTGTGCCCGGCCATCGAGCCGCGGGCGTGTTCCAGTTCGCCGGCATCGGGCAGCAGGCCGTCCAGCGCGTACGTGCCGCGCAACAGCTCCATCTGCGGGCTGCGTTGCTTGGCCTGGGCCACGATGTAGAGCAGCTTGCAGGCCACGTCGTCCGCTTCGCCGCCGCGCAGGCTGTCCTCGCCCTGCTCGATCAGCAGGCGGATGTGGCGGTCGACCTTGCCGATCAGCTGGCGGATTTCGCCGGCCTGTCCCTTCAGCGCGCCCTGCTCCAGGCCTTCCAGCACGCCGGCGGCGATCCACCACAGGCGCCGGCCATGCACGTGATGGCAGCGCGCGGTGATCGCCAGCAGGGTCTTGCGCATGTTGACCAGCTGCTGCGCGGCGTTCTGCCCGCGGAACCAGCCCAGCAACTGCTGCTGGAAGCGCAGGCGCAGGTCCACCAGTTCGCCGCGATGCGCCTCGGCGTAGGCTTCGCTCATCGCCGCGGGCGCCTGCTCCGGCAGGAACGCATCGAGGTTCGGGTGGAACATCGCCGATTCGGGCAGCGGCTCCTGCTCGCGGCTGGCACGCAGGTCGTTGAGCAACGGCAGCAGCACCACCGGCACGTCGCGGTGGCCGCTGGACAGCCGTTCCAGGTAGTCGGGCAGTTGCATCAGGCCGCGCATCAGCGCGGCGTAGGCTTCCTCGCGATAGGTGACGTGATCCCCCAGCAGGGCGATGGCGAGCGCCTCCATCTCTGCCGTCACCATCGCCGCGCCGTACAGCTCGACCATCCGCAAGGTGCCCTGCACCTGGTGCAGGTGATCCGCGCAGGTGCGCATGTAGTCGCGCTTGCCCGGGTTGTCGACGTACGACTCCAGCGCCTCGCGGGCGATCGACAAGGTGTCGTCGAGCTCCGGCTTGACCCACTGCAGCGTGGTGAAATCGATGTGGTCTTGAAGTCTCATGCGCCTCTCTCAACGGTTGCACAACGCAAGCATCCTGCAACCACCGAGACTGCCCCCTGTCTTGTGCTTTGCTCAATCGGGCCGGCAACCGGCCCGGCCGATGTCAACCCGGCAGCTTGAAGTGCGCCACCGATCGCCGCAGGTCGCTCGCCAGTTGGGCCAGCGTACCGATCGAGTCGGCGGTCTGGCTCGCGCCCTGCGAGGTCTGCGAAGTGATCTCCTGAATTGCGTTCATTGATACCGAGATATCGGTTGCCGCCGCGGACTGCTCGCGCGCCGCGGTGGAGATGTTCTGAATCAGCGCGGACAGGTCGTGCGACACGCGCTCGATGTCGCCCAGCGCGCTGCCGGCATCCTCGGCCAGGCGCGCACCGGCGACCACCTCGGCGGTGGTCTGCTCCATCGAGTTCACCGCTTCGTTGGTATCGGACTGAATGGTCTGCACCAGCGTCTCGATGCGCTTGGTCGCGCTGGTCGAGCGCTCCGCCAGTCGCTGCACTTCGTCCGCCACCACCGCGAAACCGCGGCCCGCCTCGCCGGCCGAGGCCGCCTGGATCGCCGCGTTCAAGGCCAGGATGTTGGTCTGCTCGGCGATGTCGTTGATCAGTTCCACGATCGAGCCGATCTCCTGCGAGGATTCGCCCAGGCGCTTGATGCGCTTGGAGGTTTCCTGGATCTGGTCGCGGATCGAGTCCATGCCGGAGATCGTCTCGCGCACCACTTCGGCGCCGTGGGAGGCGATCTTCACCGAGCGTTCGGCCACGTCGGCCGACTCGGCGGAATTCTTCGACACATCATCCATCGAGCTGGCGATCTGGTTGATCGCCGAGGTCGCGGTGCTGATCTGCTGCGCCTGCTGCTCGGCCGCGTTGGCCAGGTGGCGGGCGGTGGTCTGGGTTTCCTGCGCCGAGGACGACACCTGCTCGGAGGTCTCGTTGATGGTGGTCACCAGGGATCGCAGCTCGTCGATGGCGTAGTTCACCGAGTCGGCGATCGCGCCGGTGATGTCCTCCGACACCGTGGTCTTCACGGTCAGGTCGCCTTCGGCGAGCGAGCCCATCTCGTCCAGCAGGCGCATGATCGCCTCCTGGTTGCGCTGGTTCAGCTCGGTACTCTGGGCGAACCGGCGGCGCTGGTCGCGCACCAGGGTGATGACCAGCAGCAGGGCGAACGCCACCGCGGCGATCGCACCAAGCAGGCCCCACCACACGTTCGGGAACAGCCGGCGCAGCGGCAGCTTGCCGATCTGCTCGGACAGGTCGTTCGCGCGCAGCAGCACGGTCTGCGAATCCAGCGAGGCCTGGTTGCCCGCGCGCTTCACGTCGGCGATGTTGCCGGCGGCGGCGACCAGCTTGGCCACCGGGTCGGCCAGTTGGGCCCAGCTGGCGTCCATGTCGGTGAGGATCTTGCGCGCATTGGCGTCGTTGATCGGCCGCACGCCGCTGTCGGGGTTGCCCTCGATCAGGCCCTTCAGCACGCTGCCGTACAGCTGCGCGTCGCGCGACAGGCCATCGGCCGCCGACTGGGCACTGTCGCCGCCCTGCAGCACTTCCTGCACGCGGCGGATGATGCGGTCAGCGGACAGCATCTGGCGCGAGGTGCCCAGCATCTGTTCGGAACTGCCGTTGCGCTGCTGCAGGATGTTGACCACCTGCTCCATGCTCGAGTTGAGCAGTGGCATCTGCTGCGAAAGGGTACTTGCGCGCTGGCCGGAGTCGAGCACCACCGCCTTGTTGGAGAGGATCTTGCCGATGTCGGCATCGAGCTGCTTCCAGGAAGCGTCGAGCGCGCTCACCGCACGGCCGGCGGGCGTGGCGTTGTTGTCCGAATACGGCTGCATGCCGCTCTTGGGGTCGCCCTTGTCCAGTCGCTGCACGGCGGAGTCGATCGCGTTGCGGGTGGATTCGAGCTCCTTGAAGGAGTCGGTGTTGCCGTCTGCCGATTCCAGCGCGAACTTCGCCGTCTGCTGCGACAGCACCTGGATCTGCGTGGTCAGCGCGATCGCCTGGCGATCCTCGCCGTTCTTCTGGTTGAGCAGGAAAAAGTCCAGCGCCGCAAAACCGATCGCAATCAGCAGCAGGACAATGAGTGCGGTATAACCGCGTTCCCTGCTGACGCCCCCTGTAGTGCTCATGTTCACCTCATCCGTCTAACTGATTACGCTGCCGGCCCCGCGCAGTGGGTACCGGCCAGGGAATGCTTGTCCCACGTTTCCGGCCCACGCGGGCGCCGGCCCTTCATGTCACTGCGGCCCTGCCCCGATGTCAGGCCGCGGCCTGCCGGAAGTCCGGTGCGCGCACCAGCCGGTTCATGCTGAAAACGGCCAACTGCTGCTCGCCTACCCGGCTGTCGACGAAACGGGCCAGTCGCGGATCTTCCTCGCGCCCCGCCTCGCGCCGCTGCTCTTCGTCCACCGTGCGCTGACCGAACACCTCGTCCACCAGCAGCGCCACGTTGCCGCCGCCCTGGCGCACCACCAGCAGGCGGGTACGGTCGGTGTGCTGGGTGCGATCGCCGAACAGGAAGCGGCCGAAATCGATCACCGGCACCAGGTTGCCACGCACGTTGGCCACGCCCAGCAGCCACGGCTGGGTGCCGGGCACCGGGGTCAGCACCGGCACCGCCAGCAATTCGTTGATTTCGTCGATGCCGCTGACCAGCAGCCGCGAACCGACCCGGAAACCGATGCCGCGCCACAACCCGGGCGCTTCCAGCTTGTCCTGCGTATCCGACGCATGCGCCAGCGACAGTCGCTCGTAACGGGCCAGGATCTCGAACGGGGTGCGGTTGACGTACGGGTTCATTTCTCGCTCGGCAGCAATTCGTTGATGCACGCCAGCAGCTCTTTTTCGTTCACCGGCTTGGTGATGAACGCCCGGGCGCCCTGGCGCAGCCCCCAGACGCGGTCGGTCTCCATCGACTTGGTGGTGATCATCACGATCGGCACGTTCTGGGTCTTCGGGTCGCGCGTGAGCGTACGCGTGGCCTGGAAACCGTTCATGCCGGGCATGATCACGTCCATGATGACCAGGTTGGGCATGTCGGTGCGCACGCGCTCGATGCCCTCCTCGGCGCTGCTGACGGCAACGACCTGGTGCCCGGCCCGCTCAAGCAGCGTGGTGAACACGCGCACGTCGGTCGGCGAGTCGTCGATGATGAGAATGGTGGCCACTGGTCCCCCTCGGAATCTGCAGTCAGTGGCTCGATACCGTGCTGACGTGGCGATGGATGGCACCAAGCAGTTCGTCCCGCGTGAACGGCTTGGTCAGATACTGCTCGGCGCCGACGATGCGGCCGCGCGCCTTGTCGAACAGGCCGTCCTTGGAGGACAGCATGATCACCGGCGTGGCGCGAAACTGCGGATTGTTCTTGATCAGCGCGCAGGTCTGGTAGCCGTCCAGCCGCGGCATCATGATGTCGACGAAGATGATGGCGGGCTTCTGGTCGGAGATCTTGGCGAGTGCCTCGAAGCCGTCGACGGCGGTCAGCACCTCGCAACCCTCTTTTTTCAGCAGGGTTTCCGCCGTGCGGCGGATGGTCTTCGAGTCGTCGATCACCATGACCTTCAGACCGTCCAACTCGTTAGCGCTCATGTTCAAATTCACTCACTCCCCCTGCGGCCCGCCCGAGCTCAGGATAGTCAACAAGACATGCAACAGCCATGCCGGATGGTATGCATGTAAAAAAATGTCGAAAAGGCCAACAACAACCGCTCTAAGACGGTGAATCCAGTGACTTTGCTGTTTACTGCCTGCCCGCCAAGACTGTCAAGCAATAATCGCCGCGCCACCGGCTGCCGCTGCCGGGTGACCCATAGTGGCACCATCTGGCCACCGGCGACAGCGCAGGTCTGCCGGCCTTGTCGCAATTCGACAGCCCCGGCAGCCGCCGCCTTAGTATATCGGCCTGCTATAACGGCCTTGCGACGCATGCCGGCCCCGCGGCGCGTCACCCACGGAGAACCATGATGACCCTTTCGGTCGGCGTGCTGATGGACCCCATCGGCGCGATCAAGGCAGCCAAGGACACCAGCTTCGCGATGCTGCTCGAAGCCCGTCGCCGCGGCCATTCGCTGCACTACTTCGAGCAGGGCGACCTGGCCCTGCGCGACGGCGAACCGTGGGCGCGGATCGCCCCGCTCGACGTGCGCGAGGACCCGCAGCGCTGGTACACGCTGGGCCCGGCGTCCTGGCGCGACCTGCGCGAACTGGACGTGGTGCTGATGCGCAAGGATCCACCGGTCAATGCCCAGTTCATCTACGACACGATGGTGCTGCAAGCGGCTCAGCGCGGCGGCGTCGCCGTGGTCAACGACCCGCGCTCGCTGCGCGACTGCAACGAGAAGCTGTTCTCGCTGGAATTCCCGCAGTGCATCGTGCCGACGATGGTCTCGCGCGATGCGGGTGAACTGCGCCGGTTCACCGCCGAACACGGCGAGGTGGTGCTGAAGCCGCTGGACGGCATGGGCGGGCGCGGCATCTTCCGGGCCAGGACCGGCGACGGCAACCTCAATTCGATGCTGGAAACCCTGCTTGGCGGCGATGCCCACGGCGAAGGGCGGCAATTCACGGTCGCGCAAAGGTACATCCCGCAGATCAGCGCCGGCGACAAGCGCATCCTGGTGATCGACGGCGAGCCGGTGCCGTACGCGCTGGCGCGCATTCCGCAAGGCGACGAGTTCCGCGGCAACCTGGCCGCGGGCGGGCGCGGCGTCGGCGTGCCGCTGTCCGAGCGCGACCGCTGGATCGTGAGCCAGGTAGCGCCCGAACTTCGCCGGCGCGGCCTGCTGTTCGTCGGGCTGGACGTGATCGGCGACTACCTGACCGAGATCAACGTCACATCCCCGACCTGCGTGCGCGAACTGGACGCGCAGTTCGGGCTTAACATTGCCGGCCAGCTGTTCGACGTCATCGAACAGCACGTCACCGGAAACCGTCGAGCGTGAGCGCCACCGCAACCGTCCCTTCGCCGCCCGACCCGATCGGCGCCACCTTGCTGTTCTCGCTGCTGCTGCATGGCGTGCTGCTGCTGGGCATCACCTTCCACTTCGTGAAGCCCACGCCCAGCCTGCCCACGCTGGACGTCACCCTGGTCAACGTGGCCAACCAGCAGGCACCGGACAAGGCGGACTTCCTGGCCCAGGCCAACAACACCGGCGGCGGTCGCAGCGATCGCGCGGCGCGGCCGTCGGACCTGTTTTCCGGCGCGATCCCGCGGCCCGACCCCGGCATCGCCGCGCAGCCGGTCGAAGCCGCCACGCCGCGGCCACGCGAGGCCACCCCGACACGCATGGTCACCACCCGCGGCGCCAGCGATTTCCGCGTGACCAGCGACACCGCGCAGACCGAGGTCGCCCCACACGAACAGACCCCGACCGCCGCCGAACTGAAGCGCCAGCAGGCGATCGCCCAGCTGGCCGCCGAACTGCGCAAGAAGAAGGTGGACTACGCCAAGCGGCCGAAGGTGAAATACCTCACTGCCAGCACGCGGGAATACGCGTACGCCGCCTACATGCGCGGCTGGTCCGACCGGGTCGAGCGGGTCGGCAACCTCAACTATCCGGAGGAGGCCCGTCGCCGCGGCCTGCACGGCGACGTGCTGCTCACCGTGGTGCTCGACCTCGACGGCAGCATCAAGAGCATCGAGGTGATCCAGAGCTCCGGCCAGAAGATCCTGGACGCCGCCGCCGAGCGCATCGTGCGCCTGGCCGCGCCGTTCCCGCCGGCGCCCAGGAGCGCCGAACGCATCGACGAGCTCAACATCACCCGCACCTGGCGCTTCCAGCCGGACAACGTGCTGCAGACACGCTGAACGAAGGCGACGGATGCCTGCGCACGGCGTGCGCTGCGCTTACAATGCGCGCATGACCGCCGTGCAGCCCTCGACCCTCACCGGGCACTTCCTGATCGCCATGCCGAACCTGGCCGATCCGCCGTTCTCGCACGGCGTGGCGCTGCTGTGCCAGCACGACGAGGACGGCGCGGTCGGCCTGCTGGTGAACCAGCTGTCCGAGTATCGCTTCGGCGACGTGCTGGCGCAGATGAAGCTGGAATGCCAGGACAGCGAACTGGCGGACGCGCCGGTGCTGATCGGCGGCCCGGTGCAGCAGGAGCGCGGCTTCGTGCTGCATCGCGAGCCGGGCGACTGGGATTCCAGCTACCGCATCAACGAGCACTGGTCGGTCACCACCTCGCGCGACATCCTGGTGGCGATGGCCGCCGGTGAAGGCCCGCGCCAGGCGATCATGGTGCTCGGCTACGCCGGCTGGGACGCCGGGCAGCTGGAACAGGAACTGATGGCGAACGCGTGGCTCACCGCCGAGGCCTGCGGCCGGGTGGTGTTCGACACCCCGCTGGAGGAACGCTGGAGCGCCGCCGCCGGGCTGGTCGGGGTCGACCCGCGCCAGCTGTCCGGCTACGCGGGTCACGCATGAGTTGCGTGTTCGGCTTCGACGTCGGCAGTCGGATCACCGGCGTGGCGATCGGCAATACCTACACCGCCAGCGCCCGCGCGCTGGCCACCCTCGCGGTGCGTGACGACAATCCGGACTGGCCCCGCCTCGACACGCTGCGCCAGCAGTGGCAGCCCGACACCCTGGTGGTCGGCCTGCCGCTGACCCTGGACGGTGCCGAACAGCCCGCCAGCCGCCGCGCCCGCCAGTTCGCCGTGCAGTTGCGGCAGCGCTACGGCCTGCCGGTCGTGCTGGTCGACGAACGGCACAGCTCGCAGGAAGCTGCACAGCGGTTCGCCGCTGCCCGCGCGGTGGGGCTCAAACGCCGCCGCGACGCTACCGACATTGACGCCGAAGCGGCCGCGGTCATCCTTGAACGCTGGCTTGCCGGCGCTGACACGCCGGCGGCCGACACTCCCGGTCGCTGACCGGACTTCTCCCTTCCACCTCCAGACCCGCCGCCATGAGCCCTCGCCTGCGCCACCTGACCTCCCTGGAAAACCTGCCACGCGAGACGATCGAGCGCCTGCTCGACCGCGCCGAGTCCCTGCGCGATGCCTGCGCGCACGGCACCCGCAAGCTCGACGTGCTGGCCGGTCGCACCGTGCTCAACCTGTTCTTCGAGCCGTCCACGCGCACCCGCACCTCGTTCGAGCTGGCCGCGCGGCGGCTGGGTGCGGACGTGATCAACTTCGACATCGGACTGTCTTCCACCAGCAAGGGCGAGGAACTGTTCGACACCCTGCACACGCTTGAGGCGATGCACCTGGACGCCATCGTCGTGCGCCATAAGCAGTCGGGCACGCCCGACATGCTGGTGCGCCACGCGATGAGCGGGGTCTCGGTGATCAACGCCGGCGACGGCAACCGCGCGCACCCCACCCAGGGCCTGCTGGACGCGCTGACCATCCGCCAGCACCGGCCGGACTTCGACAAGCTCAGCGTGCTCATCTGCGGCGACATCAAGCATTCGCGGGTGGCCCGCTCGGACCTCAACGCGTTCACCGCGCTGGGGGTGAAGGAAATCCGCCTGTGCGGGCCGGCCGAGCTGATGCTGCCGGCGGACGAAGCGCCGCAGATTCGCCGCTACGGCAACTTCGACGAGGCGATCGAGGGCGTCGACGCGGTGATCATGCTGCGCCTGCAGAAGGAGCGCATGGCCAGCATCGAGCTGCCGGACGAGGCGGCGTACTTCGACCACTACGGGCTGGATCGGCGGCGTCTCGGCTTGGCCGCCCCGGGCTGCCTGGTGATGCACCCGGGCCCGATCAACCGCGGCATCGAGATCGCCTCCGACGTGGCCGACGGCGCGCAGTCGCGCATCCTCGAACAGGTCGGCAACGGCGTGTTCGTACGCATGGCCGTGCTCAACGAAGTGCTGGCCCGCTGAACCGCCTCGCCGGGCCGGCGGCAGCCAGCCGCCAGCCACGGCAGCGCCCCGGGCAAGCGGGCATAATGGCCGGCGCACCACTCACCATACTGGGGATCACCATGCGATCGACGACGCGATACATCGCGCTGGGTTTCGCCGGCGTCATGCTGGCGGCCTGCGGGCACAAGGACAAGGATGCACCGCTGGCTTTCGTACCGGCGGATACGCCGTACGTGGTGGCCAACCTCGACATCATGGACGACGCCACCCGCGGCGCCCTGCTCGCCCAGGCGGATGCGCAGTTGCCGTCCCAGCTGGCCCAGCTCGATGCCAGCGCCGAGCGACTGGCCAGGAAGGATCCCGACGGCGCGCGACTGCTGCACGCGCTGCGCGCCGAATTCAACGGCAAGACCATCGAGAGCTTCGCCCAGGGTGCCGGCCTGAACCTCAAGGGCTACTCCGCGTTCTACGGCCTGGGCCTGGCCCCGGTGCTGCGCTTCCAGCTGAACGATCCGGGCGCCTTCGAGGGTTTCGTCGGCCGGCTGGAAACCGCCTACGGCAAGAAGCTCGATGTCGCCCTCGTCGACAAGCAGAGCTACCGCAAGTACGCGTTCCCCGCCTCCGGCACCGAGGTGGTGCTGACCACGGTCAACAAGCAGGCGGTGGCGGCGCTGCTCCCGGCGGATGCCTCGCCGGCGCTGTTGCGCCAGGCGCTGGGGCTGGATCGGCCGCCGCAGAGCCTGCAGGACGATGGCCGGCTGAAGACGCTGGCCAGGGCCAAGGGTTACCAGAAGTGGCTGGTCGGCGAGCTGGATCTGACCCGCGCACTGCCGCTGGCGATCAGCGGCAAGGACCCGCTGATCAGCGCGATCCAGAAGGCGCACGCCGAAGCCATCGCGGCCAAGACCGGCGAGCCAGTCGCCACCCAGCTGCAGACTTCGCCGAGCTGCGGCACCGATGCCGCGCGCATCGCCGCGCGGGTCCCCGCCATGAGCTTCGGTTACACCAGGCTGGACACGAAGCACCAGGACGTGCGTTTCGACGTCGCGCTGGCCGACGACATCAGCAACGCCTTCGCCGGGCTGAAAGTGGCGCTGCCCGGACTGGGCGGCAGCGGCACCGCGCCGTTCGACCTGAGCCTGGCGTTGCCGGTCGCCGAGGCACGCACGTTCTGGCTAGCCCAGGCCGACGCGGTGGCCGCCAAGCCGTTCAGCTGCCCCTCGCTGACCGATCTCAACGACAGCTTCGCCAAGCTCGGCCCGGCCATGCAGAAGGCGGCGATCCCGCCGTTCGGCGACATGCTCGGTCTGCGCATCGCGCTGGATTCGCTGGTAGCGGGCAAGGACGCCGGCCTGCCCACGTTCAGCGGACGCGTGCTGATCGGCACCGGCAATCCCGACGGCCTGTTCGCGATGGGCCAGATGATGGTGCCCGCGCTGGCCGCGCTGAAACCGAACCATGACGGCAAGCCGCTGCCGCTGCCGAAGGACGCGACCGGCATGCTGGGCCAGCCGGCCTGGGTGGCCATGGGCGAGAAGGCACTGGCCTTCGGCATCGGTGCCGGCGAGGACACGCGCCTGGGCGACACTTTGAAGGACCCGACCGGCGACGCCGGCCGGATGGCCCGCATGCACATCAGCGGCGCGATGTACCTGAGCTGGCTGCAGCTGATGGAGCAGAAGATCGACAGCCTGGCCGCCGCCACCGCGGCGATCGGCAAGAGCGACGAGCCGTCGATCGACGACTCGGGCGACAGTGCCGCCGAGACCGCCGCCGAACTGGCCCGCTCCAAGGCCCAGTTCGCTGCCATGAAATCCCAGGCCGAACGCGTTGACCGCATCGACGCCGAAATGCACGTGGACAACGGCGGCATGGTGATCACCAGCCAGACCGCGCTGAAGTAGGCGCCGGTACCCGACGGGGAGCCGGGGCGCTGCGGCGCCCCGGCTTTTTCATGCGCTGCGCCCGGCGTCGAACGCGGCCCTTGCACCACCGGCACCCTTCTTCGTCTCGGCAATGCCCTGAAACAGCTGGGTGGATCAGGGCGTCCCTAGTGCGCAAAGGCCAGCGATGCCGTCGTGCCGGTGCCTCCGCCCGAAGTCAGTTCAAGCGTCCAGCCCAGGTGCTCGCACAAGCGTCCTATGAGTTCCAAACCGATGCCATCGCGGCCCAGTCCAATCTCCCTGGCGTGCCGTGAATAGACGCGGGAGATCTCCACCGCCGTCATTCCATGGCCGGGGTCGGAAATGACGACCTGGGCCGGCAGCTCCAGGCTCACCCGAATCGTGCCGGCATCGCTGTTCTCGATCGCGTTGCGAATCAAGTTTCCGATGGCTGCCCGTACGATCTGCGGCGGTGCCTCGATCCAGACGCTCGGCAATGTCCCTATTTCAAACGCCAAAGCCTTGCCGCTCATCAGGGGGCGGTGGTCGTTCACTATCTCCGGAATCAATGCACCCAGGTCCGTCATTTCGGAATGTTTCAGCAATCGCACGGGGTCCTTCGCCAGGACCAGGACCAGGGCCAGCAGCTCGTCCATGCCTTCGGCCGTTTGGCGGATGCGCTGCAGGTAACGCTGCGTCATTGCGGAAATGTCATGCTGCGAGAGAGCGAGTTCGGTCGAACTGCGGATTACCGCCACTGGCGTGCGCAGTTCATGGCTGGCCATATTCAGGAACGTTCTTTCGCGTTCCACGGCCTGGTCCATCCGTCCGAGATAGTCATTGAATGCCCTCATCACCACACCGATCTCGGCGGATTCGCCCTCGGCGATGACCAGCCTCTGGCCGGATATCGCCGGCCTCAGGTCGACGATGCGACGAGCCAGATCGCCCAGTGGCTTGGTCAGCCGTCCAACGCCCATGGCGGTGGCAAAGGTCAAGAGCGCGACCATGGCGGCGGCTGAACCGATGACGAGCGCATTCAGACCCGATCTGCTGGATCCCATGCCCGATATGTTCAGCGCGAGGACCGCATGGTCTCCTCCGATCGCACGCACCAGGACGACGAACTCCTTGCTGCCGACGACGACCTCGTCATGCACCCCGACATCGAGCGAACGGAATTCGATGGGCGGCTCGTGCCCCACCAGCGTGCCGTAGAGCGTCAAGGTCTCGGAGTCGTTCCACCGGTAGTCGGGGTCGAGTCGGTGACGTTCCAGGAAATGGTCCAGCTCCGTATTGAGCAGGGATTCCCAGACCAATGTCTCGGCCCGCTCGTTGACGAGGTAGCCGTACGCCAACAGCGCCAGGGTCAGGAACAGGCTGTAGATGACGATGCCGCTGACCATCCGCTGCTTGAGGCTGGTCTCCCTACCCATCAATGGCCTCCGAAGCAATGATCCGATAGCCAACTTTCGGCACCGTCTGGATCAACTTGTTTTCGTGGGGTCCGTCGATGGCCTTGCGCAAGTCATAGACATGCGAGCGCAACAAGTCGGAATCCGGCGGGTTGTCGCCCCACAGCGCGGACTCCAGGGTGCCGCGGGCGACGACCAGGGGACTGGCTGTCATCAACAGCGCCAGTATCTTCTTGCAGCTGGCGTTGAGTTGAAGTGCCGTTCCGTTCCGATCGATCTCCTGCGTCGATGTATTGAAGCTCAGGTCGCCGATTCGCAATGTCTTGCCGGCAACACGGCCCTGCGACCGCGCTATCAATGCTTCCACTCGCGCAGCGAGTTCGTCGAAGGCAAAGGGCTTGGTGAGGTAGTCGTCCACGCCGGCGCCAAAACCGGCCAGCTTGTCGGGCAGTTCGTCGCGCACGGTGAGCATCAGGATCGGCAGGTCCGACCCCGACGCACGCAGCCGCCGGGCGACTTCCTTGCCCTCCAGGCGCGGAAGCGTCCAGTCCAGGACCATCGCGTCGTAGTTGCCCGTCTGCGCCAATTGCAGGCCGACAACGCCATCGGGTGCTGCGTCGAGCGTATAGCCGCGCGGCTCGAAGAACGCGAACAGGTTCGAAACCAGACCGTGGTTGTCTTCGACGACCAATAACCGACTGAGCATGGGTATCCAAAGGCGAGAGGGCCGGGAAGAAGCAGGCCGGAATGCCGGGCCAGACAAGAGCACACGTGGGACACCGGGGACCCGTCAGCGGGCTGTCTCCGACAAAAATCCGACATCACGACGCGTATCTTAATACGAATCATTCTTGTCTTCATCCCCGCTTGAACCTGCCTTTCATCCCTTCCGGAGCATCTCAATGAGTTCTCTCTCGCGCCCCTCGACGAGTGCTGTCGCTCGCGCCATCTGCCATGCCCTGTACGGCCTGCCGCTCCTGGCTGCCGCATACGCGGCCCCTGCGATGGCGCTCGATGCGGCGGCCGCGGACGCGGCCCGCGATGTCAAAACGCTGGGTACCGTGAAAGTCCAGGGCGAGTACCGGGGCTATGACGTAAAACGCAGCGCGACGGCCACCCGGACCGACACGCCATTGCTGGACGTGCCGCAGTCGATCACGGTCGTCACCGACGACCTGATCCGCGACCAGTCGATGCAGACCATGGGCGATGTCGTTCGCTACGTGCCCGGCGTGCAGATGGCGCAGGGCGAAGGCCACCGTGACGCGCCGATCCTGCGCGGCAACACCTCCACTGCCGACTTCTTCCTCAACGGCGTGCGCGACGACGTCCAGTACTACCGGGATCTGTACAACGTCGAGCGGGTCGAAGTCCTCAAGGGTCCGAGCGGCATGATCTTCGGCCGCGGCGGTTCCGGTGGACTGATCAATCGCGTCACCAAGCAGGCCAACTGGACCGATGCCGGTAGCCTGAATCTCACGCTGGGCTCGTGGGACGGTCGCCGCGTTACCGGCGATTTCAACCACGTGGTCAAGGAATCTGTGGCGTTCCGGATCACGGGCATGTACGAGAACGCGGACAGCTACCGCGACTTCGCGCATGTCGAGCGCTGGGCGATCAACCCGACCCTGACGATCCGCGCCAGCGATGCCACTACGCTCGCATTCGGCTACGAGCACTTCGAGGACGATCGCGTGACCGATCGCGGCATCCCGTCCCAACTGCCGCTGCTCGGCCGTCCGCTGCCGACCGGCAGTTCGACCTTTTTCGGCAAGCCGTCCGACAGTCCGATGTGGGCGCGCATCGATGCGCTGAACTCGGTGATTGCGCACGACTTCAGCGGCGGCGCCAGGCTCACCAACACCACGCGCATCGCCGACTACGACAAGTTCTACCAGAACGTATTCCCCGGCGCGTACACGGCAGCCAGCGGCCGCGTCGCGATCAGCGGCTACAGCAATCTGACCGGCCGCAAGAACTTCCAGAACCAGACCGACCTGACCTTCTCGGCCGGGACCGGCTCGCTCAGTCACGAATTCCTCGTCGGCCTCGAACTCAACCGCCAGGAAACCGACAATTTCCGCAACACGGCATTCTTCCCGGCGGTGGGCCCCGACGCACGGGGCGATTTCGTCACGATCCAGAACCCGATCTACACCGGCCCGGTCGTGTTCCGCCAGGTCGCCAGCGACGCCGACAACCGCAGCGTGGCCAAGACAGCCGGCGCCTACGTCCAGGACCAGATCGAGTTCTCCCCAAAGTGGAAGGCCATCCTGGGCGCACGCTTCGACCGCTTCGATGTCACCCTGCACAACAACCGCAACGGCGTCGAGCTGTCCAGCAGCGACAACCTGCTCTCGCCACGGGCGGGCTTGATCTTCAAGCCGCAGGAAAACGTTTCGTTGTACGCGAGCTACTCCATCGCCTACGTCCCGCGCGCTGGCGAGCAGCTGGCGTCGCTGACGGCCACCAATCGCAACCTCGACCCGGAGCGTTTCAAAAACGTCGAGATCGGCGCGAAGTGGGACGTCAACGACCGCATGTCGGCGACCGCCGCGATCTATCGCCTCGACCGCACGAACGTCGCGATCGTGGATCCGAACAACCCGGCGCAGCAGATCCTGGTCGACGGCCAGCAGGTCAAGGGCGTCGAGTTGGGCGTGGCCGGCCGGGTCACCGATTCCTGGCAGATCATGGCCGGCTACGCCCATCAGAACAGTGAGGTGCAGACCCCGGGCGCAACCAACGGCAAAGAGCTCGGCCAGGTGCCGCGCAACTCGGCTTCGATCTGGAACCGCCTTGATTTCAACCCGCAGTGGGGCGTAGGCCTCGGAGCCGTCTATCAGGACAAGGTGTTCGTGTCGACCGACAACGCCGTCGTCCTGCCGGGCTTCACGCGGGTGGATGCCGCAGTGTTCTACACCGTCAACAGCAGCTTCAAATTGCAGTTGAATGTCGAGAACGTGCTGGACAAGAAGTACTACGCGACGGCCCACAGCAACAACAACATCATGCCGGGTTCGCCCCGAGCGGTGCGTCTGGGTCTCAATCTGACGTTCTGATTGATACAGGAACCAAGGCAAGGGCGCCCGACCGGCGCCCTTTCTTCTTTTTGACGCCGCTCGGCAGCCCGCCTTCCCCCAAGCCGACGCGCTGACGGCGCCTCGTCCTTGTTCGATCCCCATACTTCCGCGTAGAACGGGGCACAGCGGCGCCCCGGCTTTTCATGCGCAACGCACGGCATCCAACGCGATGGCAACATCGCCATGACCTGCCTTTCGCCTCCGTAATCCCGCGCTGAACCGGTGCCCGCGCAAGCTACGCAGCGTTCACGGCCCGGCTGTTGCCATGGCGATGACCGCATCCGCCTGTCGCTCCGGCCGGCGGGCATCGTCATCCCACCAAGGAGATCGCCATGCGCACTTCCACGATCCGCCACAGCTTGTATGCCACCACCCTCGTGTTCGCCTTCGCAGCCATCCCGTTCGGCCAGGTCGCCGCCCAGGACGCCGGTGCGCACATGCAGCAGTCCTCCGAGAACCAGACCGTGCCGGACAAGGCGGCCGATGCCTGGATCACCACCAAGGTGAAGTCCGAGTTCGGCACCACCAAGGGCATCCCGGCCACCGACATTTCGGTGTCGACCCACGACGGCGTGGTCACGCTCAGCGGCACGGTCGCCTCGCAGGCCCAGAAGGAGCACGCCGAACGTGTCGCCCAGCGCGTCAAGGGCGTGAAGAGCGTGGACGCCAGCGGCCTGACCGTCGGCGGCACGCCGCCCGCGGAGAAGTAGCCGGCGACGCACCGGCGAAGCGCAAAAAAGGCGCCCGCAGGCGCCTTTTTTGCCGGGGCAGCCGCTTCAGCGGTTGAGGAAATTGCTGCTGAAGTTCTGCGCGTCGCGGCTTTCCTCCAGCTCGACGCCTTCCAGGCCTTGCGACAGGGTATGCGCGTCGCCGCCCTGGGCCAGCTTGATGCGCAGGCGCACCTCGTTGGAGCTGTCGGCGTAGCGCAGCGCGTCCTCGTAGCTGATCTCGCCGGCGTGGTACAGCTCGACCAGGCTCTGGTCGAAGGTCTTCATGCCGAGCAGGGTGGACTCCTTCATCACCTCCTTCAGCTTGTGGATCTCGCCCTGGCGGATGTAGTCCTGCACCAGCGGCGTGCCCAGCAGGATCTCCACCGCGACCCGGCGCGCCTTGCCGTCGGGCGTGGGGATCAGCTGCTGCGCCACGATGCCCTTCAGGTTGAGCGACAGGTCCATCAGCAGTTGCTGGCGGCGGTCCTCGGGGAAGAAGTGCAGGATGCGGTCCATCGCCTGGTTGGCGTTGTTCGCGTGCAGCGTGCACAGCACCAGGTGGCCGGTTTCGGCAAAGGCGATCGCGTGGTCCATGCCCTCGCGGGTGCGGATTTCGCCGATCATGATCACGTCCGGGGCCTGGCGCAGGGTGTTCTTCAGCGCGTTGTCCCAGCTGTCGGTGTCGATGCCGACCTCGCGCTGGGTGATGATGCAGCCTTCGTGCTTGTGCACGTACTCGATCGGGTCCTCGATGGTGATGATGTGACCGGTCGAGTTCTGGTTGCGGTAGCCGATCATCGACGCCAGCGAGGTCGATTTGCCCGAGCCGGTGGCGCCGACGAAGATGATGATGCCGCGCTTGGTCATCGCCAGCTGCTTGATCACCGGCGGCAGCGTCAGCTCCTCGATGGTGGGGATCTTCGACTCGATCCGGCGCAGCACCATGCCGACGCAGTTGCGCTGGTAGAAGCACGACACGCGGAAGCGGCCCACGCCCTGCGCGGAGATCGCGAACTGGCACTCGTGGGTCTTCTCGAACTCCTCGCGCTGGCCCGGCGTCATCACGTTGAGCACCATGTCGCGCGCCTGCTGCACGCTGAGCGGACTCTGCGTGATCGGCACGATCCGGCCCTGCACCTTCATCGAGGGGGCGACGCCCGCCGTGATGAACAAGTCGGAGGCCTTCTTGTGCACCATCAGCTTTAGGAATGAGGTGAAATCGAAATCGCTCATGGCACTACCCCGGCAGTCGCGAATGGAGAATCGGGAATCGAGAAACCCACGCATGCCGCAAACCGGTTGCGGGAGCCAGCGCGTTCAGGCCGAAGGCAGGCGCGGCCCTCCGCTCTTCAGCGATTCGCGGCTTCCCGTTTCCGATTCCCGGCTTCACTTGAAGCTGTCCTTGTTCTTGGCGTAGGCGGACGCCTGCTGGCGCGTCACCAGGCCGCGCTTGACCAGGTCCTGCAGGCACTGGTCCAGCGTCTGCATGCCGAACTGCTGGCCGGTCTGGATCGACGAATACATCTGCGCCACCTTGTCCTCGCGGATCAGGTTGCGGATCGCCGGGATGCCGACCATGATCTCGTGCGCCGCGATGCGCCCGCCGCCGACCTTCTTCAGCAGCGACTGCGAGATCACCGCGCGCAGCGACTCGGACAGCATCGAGCGCACCATCGGCTTCTCGCCGGCGGGGAACACGTCGATGATGCGGTCGATGGTCTTCGCCGCCGAGCTGGTGTGCACGGTGGCGAACACCAGATGGCCGGTTTCCGCCGCGGTCAGCGCCAGGCGGATGGTCTCCAGGTCGCGCAACTCGCCGACCAGGATGTAGTCGGGATCCTCGCGCAGCGCCGAACGCAGCGCCTCGTTGAAGCCGAGCGTGTCGCGGTGGATCTCGCGCTGGTTGACCAGGCACTTCTGCGAGGTGTGCACGAACTCGATCGGATCCTCGATCGTGAGCATGTGCCCGTATTCGTTCTTGTTGATGTGGTCGACCATCGCCGCCAGCGTGGTCGACTTGCCCGAGCCGGTCGGGCCGGTCACCAGGATCAGGCCCTGCGGCTGCTCGATCAGCTCCTTGAAGATGCGCGGGCAACCCAGGTCCTCCAGCGTCAGCACCTCGGAGGGAATGGTGCGGAACACCGCGCCGGCGCCGCGGTTCTGGTTGAACGCATTGACGCGGAAGCGCGCCAGCCCGGGGATCTCGAACGAGAAGTCGGTCTCGTAGAACTCCTCGTAGTCGCGCCGCTGCTTGTCCGACATGATGTCGTAGATCAGCGAGTGCACCTGCTTGTGTTCGAGCGCGGGGATGTTGATCCGGCGGACATCGCCATCGACGCGGATCATCGGCGGCAGCCCGGCGGACAAGTGCAGGTCCGAGGCTTTGTTCTTCACCGAGAAGGCAAGCAGTTCGGCAATGTCCATGAAGTCGTTTCCCCTCAACCGATCGTCTGGATGGCATGAATGCGTATGCCACATCCGGGGTCGGATGACATTCGCAGGCGTGGTGCGCCGAAGCGCATGGCATCCGGTGCCACGACACCACCTGGACGAACTACCCGCAGCCCCCCTGTAGCCGCGTCGATACTACTCGCGCAAGCGGCTGTGCGGCCAGTCTTTCCACCGCCCACGCGCAAACTGTCGACCCGGTTTGCGCACCCGGTCGAAAAATCGCCAGCCGATCCGACCAGGCTGCCTGCGGCGAGCTGTCGCCGACAGCCCATCCGGCAAAATCCGTCGCCGTCGCGCCGGCTCCGGTAAGGTACGTGGTCTGGACGGACGAGGAGCCCTGCATGACACGACTTGCCTTCATCGGCGGCGGCAACATGGCGCGCAGCCTGATCGGCGGCCTGCTGAACACCGGCGTGGCGCCGGCCACCCTCAGCGTGGCCGAGCCGCTGGCCGAGGCGCGCCAGGCACTGGGCCGCGACTTCGGCATTGCCTGCTACGCCGAGAACCGGCTGGCCGTGGCGGACGCCGAGGTCATCCTGCTGGCGGTGAAGCCGCAGGTGATGCCGGCGATCCATGCCGACCTGCGCGACATCCTGCAGCGCCACCGGCCGCTGCTGATCTCGATCGCCGCCGGCGTGCGGCTGGACCAGTTGGAGCGCTGGTTCGGCAGCGGCCTGCCGATCGTCCGCTGCATGCCGAACACGCCAGCGCTGATCGGCGCCGGCGCCACCGGCCTGTGCGCCAACCACCGGGTCAGCCCGGCGCAGAAGGCGCAGGCGCAGCACATCCTCGATGCCGCCGGGATCACCCGCTGGATCGACGACGAGGCGCTGATGGACACGGTCACCGCGCTGTCCGGTTCCGGCCCGGCGTATTTCTTCGCCCTGGTCGAAGCGCTGGAGGCCGCCGCGGTGGCGCAAGGCCTGCCGCGCGGCACCGCGCGCGCGCTCGCCGCACAGACCTGCCTGGGTGCCGGCCGCATGCTGGTCGAGGGCGGCGAGGATCCGGCCGCGCTGCGCCAGCGCGTCACTTCGCCGCATGGCACCACCCAGGCTGCGCTGGAAAGCTTCGCCGCCGACGGCCTGCCGCACATCGTCGCCCGCGCCGTCGCCGCCGCCACCCGCCGCGGTGTGGAACTCGCCGCCGAACTGGACCAACTGCCGTGAGCTATCTGCTGAATGCGCTGTCCATGTTGATCGAGCTGGCGTTCGATGCGGTGGCCGCGCTGCTGCTGCTGCGCGCGGCCGCCGAAGCCTGCCGCGCGGACTTCCACAACCCACTGAGCCAGTTCGTCTACCGCACCACCAACCCGGTGCTGGCGCCGATCCGCCGCGTGCTGCCGAACTGGCGCCGGATCAACCTGGCCGCCCTGCTGCTGGCGTGGCTGGCGATGCTGCTCAAGCGCCTGCTGCTGTTCGCCCTGCTCGGCGCGATGCCGCACCCGCTCGGACTGATCGTGCTGGCGCTGGCCGAACTGCTCGACTTCGTGCTGCTGTGCTATCTGGTGCTGATCTTCGGCTGGTCGCTGCTGAGCATGTTCGCGGTGGACCGCCGCCACCCCATGCTGCAGCTGGCCGGCAGCATCGTCGCCCCGTTGCTGCGCCCGCTGCACGGCAGGCTGATCGCCGGCCAGATCGACTTCGCACCGATGGCGGTGATGATCGTGCTGCTGCTGGCGCGGCTGCTGATCGCCGCCCCGCTGATTGACCTCGGTGCCCGACTGGCCATGGGCGCCTGAGTTTTCCTCGCTGTGTAGCGGACGATTGTCCGTTCGTGGAATGAGAGCTTTGAAGCGAAGAGCTTTCGTGCGCCTTCGGCGCCCGAGTTACTTTCTCTTTGCGTGGCCAAAGAGAAAGATAACCAAAGAGAAAGGCCACCCCGCTTGGCGCTTGCCGGGCCTCCTGCCCGGCAAGTCCGTGAGCCGGGGCCGGGCTTTTCGAGCGGGCATCGTGCCCGCGCGAAAAGGCGAGTCCATCCATGGACTCGCCCGCTGTGCGGCCTGTCGTTCCCGACTCACCGCCGCGCAAGGGACCCCGGGTAGAGCAGCGGGCCATCATGGCCCGCACTCGGTGATGAAGCTGACAAGCAACAGCCACAGCAAAGCGTCGCGTTGCTGTGGCTTCGCTCCTGCTCTTGATCTGGCTCCTCTGAAGAGTGCGCGCTGGGAGCGCGCTGCTCTACCCGGGGCCCCTATGGCGCGGCGGGTGGGCGGAGGAAAGGCCCCGCAGGGGTGGCCGGCGGGGATGCCGGCCAGTTCGACGTCAGGGCAGGAGCCCTGTCGGCGAACCCCCGTAGCCCACCCGCGCACCCGCAGGGCAGGATGCCCGGAGGGCGCGCCATCGGGGTGGCCTTTCTCTTGGGTTACTTTCTCTTTGGCCACGCCAGTACTGTCCGGTTAATCGGGGAAGAGAATCAATTGGTTAGCAGGGTCGCCGGTAGAACTCTGTGGTTCTTGCTGCTGCAGGGCGCATTCCAATGGGGTTTGTTCAAATAGCGTCACGCTCAGGATCTGTAGAATTTCGTAGAGCGAAGCCTTCAGGTGCAGGCGCTTGCGCACGATGGCGATGAGCACATAGACCGCAACGGCGATCCACACCTGGGTCTTCACGGCATTGAGTGAGGTGCCGAAGAATGCCTTGATATGC
>NZ_AXBJ01000012.1:0-106620 GCF_000473345.1 Rhodanobacter sp. OR87 | reverse complement strand
TGCCTTCGCAGGCATGACGAGCATGGGGGACGCGGCAGAGAGCTGGCCGTCGCAGGCATGGTGGATGAAGTGCGATGCCTGCCTTCGCAGGCATGGCGGGGAGAGGGAGAAAGTCGCGGACATGAAAAAGGCCCGGCAGTCGCCTGCCAGGCCTTCCATCCGCTATACGCGAATCAGCCCTTCTTGGCCTTGGTCAGCAGCTGATCCAGCAGGCTGATCGCCAGATCGATCTCCTCGTGCGTGATGTCCAGCGACGGCGCAAACGTGATCACGTTCTTGTACCAGCCGCCCACGTCGAGCACGAGGCCGATCTTCTTGCCGTTGTGGGTGAGGTCGCCGGCCAGGCCGATGTCGACCATCTTGTCGAGCAGCGCCTTGTTCGGGGTGAAGCCGTCGTCGGTGCAGATCTCGGCGCGCAGCGCCAGACCCAGGCCGTCGACGTCGCCGATTTCCTTGTGCTTCTTCTGCAGTCCGCGCAGGCCTTCGAGGAAATGCGCGCCCTTCACTGGCACGGTCTTCTCGTAGTCCAGCTCGTAACCCATCTTGATGACTTCGAGGCCCAGCGCGGTGCCCAGCGGGTTGGAGTTGAACGTACTGTGGGTGGAGCCCGGCGGGAAGATGGTCGGGTTGATCATCTCCTCGCGCGCCCACAGGCCGGACAGCGGGTTGAGGCCGTTGGTAAGCGCCTTGCCGAACACGATCACGTCCGGCGTCACGCCGAAGTGCTCGATCGACCACAGCTTGCCGGTGCGCCAGAAACCCATCTGGATCTCGTCCACCACCAGCAGGATGCCGTACTGGTCGAGCACCTTTTTCAGGTCCTTGAAGAAGTTCATCGGCGGCACGACGTAGCCGCCGGTGCCCTGGATCGGCTCGACGTAGAACGCGGCGTATTCGCACTGGTTCGTTTTCGGATCCCACACACCGTTGTATTCGGTCTCGAACAGGCGCGCGAACTGGTTCACGCAGGCGTCCGAGTACTCCTCCGCCGTCATGCCCTTCGGGCGGCGGAACGGGTACGGGAACGGCAGGAACATCGCGCGCTCGCCGAAGTGGCCGAAGCGGCGGCGGTAGCGGTAGCTGGAGGTGATCGACGAGGCGCCCAGGGTACGGCCGTGGTAGCCGCCCTCGAAGGCGAACATCAAGCTCTTGCCGTTCTTGTAGTTGCGCACCAGCTTGAGCGAATCCTCGATCGCCTGCGCGCCGCCCACGTTGAAGTGCACGCGGCCGTCCAGGCCAAACTTGCCCTTCGCGTCCAGCGCCACCGTCTTGGCCAGCTCGATGCGGCTCTGGTGCAGGTACTGGCTGGCCACCTGCGGCAGCAGGTCGATCTGGCGCTTCAGCGTGTCGTTGAGGCGCTTGTTGCCGTAACCGAAGTTGACCGCCGAGTACCACATCTGCAGATCCAGGAACGGCGTGCCGGCGGTGTCGAACATGTGGCTGCCTTCGCCGTGGCGGAAGATCTTTGGCGGGTCGACGTAGTGCACGGTGTCGCCGAAGGAGCTGTACTTCGCCTCGTCGGCGAGCAGCTCGGCGTCGTCGATCACCACGGAAGCGTTCTTGTCGAAAACATTCATCGGGAGTCCGGAGTCGGAGAGCGGGGGATGGGTGGCAAGGCGACCGCTCAGGCTGTCGTCGCCGATGCGGTTGCGGTGGGATGGCCGGACAGGCTGCCGTCGAGCAGTCGCGGCAAGAACTCGAGCGCGTCCTCGAAGCCGGTGATCGGCACGTAGGGGATGCCGGCGGCGCGGCAGTGCTCGATCAGGCGGTGCTTGGCGAACACGAAGTCGACGCGGTCGGCAGCGCAGAAATCCGAGGCGCCGTCGCCGATCAGCAGGGTCTTCGCCCCCGTCTCGCGGGCTTGACCCACGCAGGCGCACTTGCAGGTGCCGCTGCGGCAACCGTCCGCCTGGAACGGCGAGGTCAGCTGCCACTGCCGCGGCGGTTCGGCCGGCGCCAGGTGGTTCGCCGCCAGCGGCAGGTCGTCCAGGCCGTAGCGGCCGAGGATGCGGTGGATCGCATAATCGAGGCCGTCGCTGACCACGCGGATCGGCACGCCGAGCTCGCGCGCCTTCGCCACGAAACCCGGAAACGCATGGTCGATCCACATCTCGGCCAGGTGCGCATCGAGTTCGGCGCGGCTCATCTGCAGCAGGTCGACCTGGCCGGCCATGCACTCGCGCGAACCGATCCGGCCGGCGCGCCAATCCTGCTCCAGCACTTCCCAGCCGGGACGACCGAAACGATCGAGCAGCGAGTCGATCACATCCTCGACGGAAATGGTGCCGTCGAAATCGCACAGGATGGTCCAGCCGGAAACGGGCATCGTCGGCACACTCGCATGGATGATGTGGTGCAGCCTAGGAACGCTGTCTTTCGGCGCCCTTTCCCCTTTCCGAACGGATGCTGAGCGTACGCACCGTGTCGCCCGCTGAAGCACGCCGGCAGCCCGTATGCTGCCACCCCATGCCGAACCACCGCGCCATCCCGTTGCAACTTGGCCTGCTGCTGGCCGCGTGCCTGCTGTGGCTGCCGGGCTGCACCGCAGCGGCCGAGCCGACCACGCTCGCCGTCGGCGTCGGCATGCAACGCATGCCCAGCTGGCCCGGCGCCAGCAACCAGCACAGCGAGCCGCTGCCGTACATCGACATCGAACTGCCCGGTCGCGGCAGCTTCTCCACCCTGGACGGGCTGCAGATCCAGCTGGTCCACGGCGACACATGGCACGCCGGCATCCATGGCGATTACCAATGGGGTCGCTCGCGCGACGACCTCGGCAGCCTGGGCGGGAAGATCCCGTCGCTGGCGCCGCGGATCAACCTGGGCGGCTACCTCGAATGGCAGCTCAACCGGCAGCTCGACGTGGGCGGCAGCCTCCGCCACGACATCAACGGCGCCGGCGCCTATCTGGAGCTGTATGCCGAATGGGACCCGCCGCCGATCGGCCTGCTGGAGCAATCCTTCGAGTTGCACTGGCAGGCGATGAACGCGCCGGCGATGAACCGCTTCTTCGGCATCGGTCCGCAAGCCGCGCGCGCCTTGTCGGTGCGCGCGTGGCAACCTGGCGCCGGCAGCCAGCTGGCCTCGCTGGAGTACAACCTGTTCATGCCCACCAGCCGGCACACCGGCATGGCGCTGGCGCTGGTCTACGGGCGCTTGCTCGGCGATGCTGCCGACAGTCCGCTGGTCACCCGTTACGGCTCGCGCACGCAGCTGTCGGAATCACTGGCGTTCGTCTACCACCTGTGAGGCCACGCGCGATTTCGGCAAGGCCAGTACCAGCAACAGCAGGTGTGCACCGATGGACAGACAGGGAGCCATCCGCGCATCCACCACGGTCGCGGGCAGCGTGGCATCGACCACGCCGTTGCCCAGGTTCCAGCCCCAATGCAGGCCGACCGCTGCCCACAGGCTGCCACTGCACCACAACGCGGCGGCATAAGCCAGCCCGAAGCTGAACAACGTGAACCACTCCAGCGGGCCGTCGGCAAGACGGTAGATGTGGTTGAGCACGTAGATCGTGCTGGATGCCAGCACGAACACCACACCGCCGCGCCAGTGCACGCCGGCGGCGCGATACCAGAAGCCGCGGGTCAGGATGTCCTCGGCCAGCGATGCCACGAAGGTGGAAAGCAACAGCAACGGCAGCGCGGACAGCAGGCTGGCCACGCCGCCGCTGGCTGTCTGCGGGTCGGGCGCATAGACGCCCCAGGCCAGGCCGAGCCGCACTGCGGCAAACTTCGCCAGCACGGCCAGCAACAAGCCGGCTGGCAACCATGTCTGCCAGCCATGACGACGGGTCAGCGCGTACGCCCCATAACCGCGATAGCCGAGCCAGCGCGACAGCGGCCAGGCCACCAGAACGCACGAGAGCATCAGGCCGGCCTGCACCGGAAAACTGTGCAGCCAGCGTCCGCCGACGCCTTCGGCCGACTGGTACAGCAGCCACAACACGACGAATGCGAGCATCGCCCGCCAACGGTTCTTCACGGCTGCCCCTGCCCCATCACCACCGGCAAACGCCAGCGGCGCGCAGGATATCAGCGATCGTCGCGGGTCCAGATCGCGCCGTCGTCCTCGCGCACCGGGAAACTGGCGATCGGCTCGTACGCCGGCGGTTTCGTCACCGCGCCGGTGCGCAGGTCGAAGCGGGCGCCGTGGCGCGGGCATTCCACCTCGAAGCCGAACACCTCGCCACCGGCCAGATCGCCGCCGTCGTGGGTGCAGATGTCCTCCACCGCGTACAGCGCGCCGTCGATGTTGTACACCGCGATCGGCGTGTCGCCGTCCCACACCACCTTGTACTCGCCCGGCAGGAAGTCGCTGCGCGTGCCGACCCGTACCCAGCCGTTCATGCCGTCACCTCGTCGAAGTCCTTGCGCAATACCTCGAAGCGCAGATCGTCGCGGCGCGGGATGCCGAAACGCTCGTCGCCATAGGGGAACGGCTGGTACTCGCCGGTACGCCGGTAGCCGCGGCGGCCGTACCAGGCGATCAGTTCCTCGCGCTGCACGATCACCGTCATGCGCATGCCGCGGCAATGCCACTCGTCGCGCGCGATCCGTTCGGCCTCGGCCAGCACCTGCTTGCCGAGGCCACCGCCCTGCCCGGCCGGGTCGACCGCGAACATGCCGAAGTAGCCGTTGTCGCCCTGGCGTTCGACGTGGCAGCTGGCCACCAGCCGGCCGTCGCGCTCGGCCAGCAGGATGCGGCTGCCCGGGCGCTCGATCAGCCCGCGCACGTCGGCCGCGTCGGTGCGCTGGCCGTCCAGCAGGTGCGATTCGGTAGTCCAGCCGCGCAGGCCGGATTCGCCGCGGTACGCGGATTCGACCAGGGCCACGATGGCTTCGACATCGGCGAGAGTCGCCGGGCGGAAAACGGGAGGGGTGGGTGCGCTCATCGCGGCGATGATAATGCGCCGTCCGGCGAGCCCACCATGACCTGGAACAGGCGGCCCGGGCGTGACCTTCGACACTGGGCAGCACGCAACGGCCTTGCCTAGCCTGCCGTTTGCGCAAAATTTTGCGACGCCCGGATGGCCGGGCGTACCCGCGTGCCTACCGAAGGAACCCACTTATGAAGCACCGTTGCATGAAGCCGCTGGCCTTCGCCCTGGCGATGACGCTGGGCGGCAGCGCGCTGGCCGCCCCCACCACCGCCTTCGACGTGAACGAGCTGGACAGCTCGATCAAGGCCTGCACCGACTTCAACGGCTTCGTCAACGCGAAATGGGTGGCCGCCAACCCGATTCCCGCCGACCGCACGCGCTGGGGTTCGTTCGACGCGCTGCGCGAGGGCAGCCTCAACGTGCAGCACGCGATCGTCGAGAAGGCCGCGCGCGAAGCGGCCGCCGCCAGGCCGGGCTCGATCGAGCAGAAGATCGGCTACCTGTACGCCTCCGGCATGGATGAGGCGGCCATCGAGCGGGCCGGCTTCGATCCGCTCAGGCCGCAGCTGGCGCGCATCGCCGGGTTGAAGAACCGTGCCGACGTGGTCGGCTACATCCGCGACAGCTACGCCCGCGGCGAGCCGGTGCTGTTCCGCTTCTCTGGCAACGCCGACTTCAAGGATTCCAACCGGCAGATCGCCTACGCCGGCCAGGGCGGCCTCGGCCTGCCCACCGTCGACTACTACAGCAAGCCCGACTACGCGAAGATCCGCACCGCCTACGCCGCGCACATAGCGAAGCTGCTCGAGCTGGCCGGCGTCGGCGCCACCGACGCGCAGCAGCAGGCCAAGTCGGTGCTGGCGTTCGAAACCCGCCTCGCCGCCGTGTCGCTGCCCCCGGTGGAAATGCGCAACCCGAACAACCGCTACCACTACGTCAGCCTCGCCGAGGCCGACAAGGTCACGCCGGACTTCGACTGGGCCGCGTTCTTCAAGGCACAGGGTGCCGACGTGAAGGACGGCTTCTCGCTGTCGCAGCCGAAGTTCTTCGCCGAGGTGCAGAAGATGCTGGGCGGCGTGCCGCTGGCGCAATGGCAGGCCTACCTGCGCTACCACGCGATCGCCAACGCGGCGCCGTACCTGTCCACGCCGTTCCAGCGCGAGGATTTCGCGTTCAACGCGCAGACCCTGAACGGCCAGAAGGCAATGAAGCCGCGCTGGAAGCGCGTGCTGGAGACCACCAACGACGGCATGGGCATGGCACTGGGCCAGCTGTACGTGGCCGACCACTTCTCGCCGACCGCGAAGCAGCGCGCCGAGGAACTGGTGGCCAACCTCAGCGCGGCCTTCCGCACGCGCATCGAGCAGCTCGAATGGATGAGCGACGCGACCAGGCAGAAGGCGCTGCAGAAGTGGGCCACCTTCGTGCCGAAGATCGGCTACCCGGACAAGTGGCGCGACTGGTCCGGTCTGGCGCTGACGCCGGGCGACTACTACGCCAACGTGCAGGCGGCGAACAAGTTCAACTACGACTACGCCATCGCCAAGATCGGCAAGCCGGTCGACCGCAGCGAATGGGGCATGACCCCGCAGACGGTGAACGCCTACTACAGCGCGCAGAAGAACGAGATCGTGTTCCCGGCCGCGATCCTGCAGCCACCGTTCTTCGACGCCAACGCAGACGACGCGATCAACTACGGTGGCATCGGCGCGGTGATCGGCCACGAGATGGGCCACGGCTACGACGACCAGGGCAGCAAGTTCGACGCCCGCGGCAACAACGTCAACTGGTGGACCGACGCCGACCGCTCGGCGTTCGAGACGCGCACCGCGAAGCTCGGCGCGCAGTTCGAGGGCTACGAGGCGCTGCCGGGCAAGCACGTCAACGGCCAGCTCACCATGGGCGAGAACATCGGCGACCTGGGCGGCCTCAACGCGGCCTACACCGCGCTGCAGATGGCGCTGGCGAAGAACCCGGCCGAGGCGCAGCGCAAGATCGACGGCTACACCCAGGAGCAGCGCTTCTTCCTGAACTGGGCCCGCGTGTGGCGCGGCAACATCCGCCCGGAGGCGCAGCTGACCCTGCTCAACACCGACCCGCACGCACCGGCGAAATTCCGCGCGATCGGTGCGCCGTCGAACATGCCGGAGTTCGCCAGGGCGTTCCAGTGCAGGACAGGCGACGCGATGGTGCGCGACGGCGCGAAGCAGGTGAAGATCTGGTAGGTCACGCGACCGGCCACGGCGCGGCTACGGCGGATGCCACGGATGGCCCGTAGGAGCCCGCTCGCGGGCGATGCCTTTGCTTTTGTGAATCCCGAACCCCGAGCCACGGCTCCAAGAGCATCGCCCGCGAGCGGGCTCCTACATGGCGGCGATCAGGCTCGGCCCGCTTCGTAGACCTTCAGATGCGCATACACCGTCGCCAGCAGCGAGCCTTCGTCGCGCGAGCGGTCGGCGCGGGCCAGCAGGTCGCCGACGATGTGGTCGGCTTCGATCGGGTGGCCATGCTGCAGGTCACGCAGCATCGAGGCGGTCAGCGTGGAGCCGGCCTCGGTCAGCACGCCGCGGGCCCGCTGCAGGGTCTGCTCGCTCGGCGCATGCCCGGCACGCTCGGCCACCGCGCGGCAATCCTCCAGCAGATCCAGCGCTGCCGCGCTGCCGCCCGGCGCAGCCACGATCTCGCCGACCGAGCCGCGCATCAGGCAGGTGATGCCGGCCAGCGCCGCCAGGAAGATCCATTTGTCCCACATGTCCTGCAGCACCGTGCTGCTCGGCCGCGCATCGAAGCCCGCATCGGACAGCGCCTGCGTGATTCGCCGCATGCGCGCCGACGCGCTGCCGTCGCGCTCGCCGAAGGTGAGGCTGTGCGAGGTATTGAGGTGGCGCACGGCGCCGTCTGCATCCAGCGTGGCGGCGATCACGCACTGCCCGCCGAGCACGTGCTGCGCACCGAAGCGCGCATCGAGCAGGTCGAGCTGGCGCATGCCGTTGAGCAGCGGCAGGATGACGGTCTGCGGCCCTGCCGCCGGCGCGATGTCGGCCATCGCCTGCTCCAGGCCATACGCCTTGCAGCTCAGCAGGATCAGCTCGTACGGCCCGCGCAGGTCGCCGGCCAGTACGGTCGGCGGCGAACGCAGGTCGGCGTCGCCGGTGGCGCTCCTGATCGACAGGCCATGCTGCGCCAGTTGTGCCGCGCGCTTTTCGCGCACCAGGAACGTCACGTCGCGCCCGTGCTGCAGCAGGCGACCGCCGAAGTAGCCACCGGTGGCACCGGCGCCCACGATCAGAATACGCATGTCACTCTCCCATCGGTGCGGCATCCGCCGCCATCAGCATCTGCGCGACCCGGGCGTCCTTCTCGCGCCACAGCGCATTGACCCACAGCTTGACGCGCCCGCGAAACGCCGCGTCGTCGTCGTAGCTGCCCACCAGGGTGGCGTCGATCGGCAGCTCGCGCACGTGCACGCGAATGTCGTGCACGCGACCGGCAATCAGATCCATCATCGTGCCGCGGCCTTCCGGATAGACGATGGTGACGTCGAGGGTCGCGTGCAGCGCGTCGCCCATCGCGTCCAGCACGAACGCCAGCCCGCCGGCCTTCGGCCGCAGCAGGTGCCGGTACGGCGAGGACTGCGCGTCATGCTTGGCCGGCGTGAAACGGGTGCCCTCGACGAAGTTCATCACCGACACCGGCATGTGGCGGAACTTCGCGCAGGCCTGCCGGGTGGCCTCGCGGTCGCGGCCCTGCAGTTCGGGATGGCGCAGCAGGGTTTCCCGCGAGTAGCGCTTCATGAACGGGAAATCCAGCGCCCACCACGCCGGCCCGAGCAGAGGCACCCAGATCAGCTGCTGCTTGAGGAAGAAGCGCATGAACGGCACGCGCCGGTTGAACACCTTCTGCAGCACCGGGATGTCCACCCAGCTCTGGTGGTTGCACAGCACCAGGTAGTTGCCGTCGCGACGCAGGCCGGCCAGCCCCTCGACCTGCCAGCGGATGCGGGTGAACAAGCCGAACAGGAAGTTGTTGACGCCGATCCAGCTCTCCGCGATCGCCACCAGCATGCGCGAGCAGGCAAGCCGGATCCCGTGCACCGGCACGACCACCTTGACCAGGCTGAGCGCGAACAGCGGCAGCACGTGCAGCAGGATATTGGCGGCGAGCAGCAGCAGGGCCAGCGGGATGCGGATCGGGCCGGGGAGCTTGGCGAGCATGGGGTCGGTCGTGGCGGGTGGAACGGAAAGCATAATGCCGACGGCGGCGACAGACCATGCGGGTGGGCGCCGCCTCACATCAGCAGCTTGCGTACCTTGAGCAAGGCCACCACGAACGCGTCGATCTCCTCGCGCGTGTTGTAGAACGCGAGCGAGGCGCGCAGCGTGGCGGGTACGCCGTAGAACTGCATCAGCGGGTGCCCGCAGTGATGGCCGGAGCGCACCGCGACGCCCTGCAGGTCGAGCAGGGTGGCCAGGTCGGTGGCCTGCGCGCCTTCCAGCAGGAACGAGATCACCGGCTCCTTCTCGGCCGCCTCGCCGATGATGCGCAGGCCGGGAACCTCGCGCAGGCGCTCGGTGGCGTAGTGCAGCAGCTGCTGCTCCCAGGCATGGATCGCCTCGAAGCCCACCGAGGCGTAATAGTCGATCGCCGCCGACAGCCCGGCGAAGCCGGCGATGTTCGGCGTGCCGGCCTCGAACTTGTGCGGCGGCGCGGCGAAGGTGGTGCCGGAGAACTTCACCTCGCGAATCATCTCGCCGCCGCCGAAGAACGGCGGCATCGCCTCCAGGTGTTCGCGCTTCGCCCACAGCGCGCCGGTGCCGGTGGGGCCGAGCATCTTGTGCCCGGTGACCGCGTAGAAATCGCAGCCCAGCGCCTGCACGTCGACCGGCCGGTGCGGCGCTGCCTGCGAGCCGTCGACCAGCAGCGGGATGCCGCGTTTCCGGCATTCGCGCGCGATCTCGCGCACCGGGTTGACCGTACCCAGCACGTTGGAAACGTGGGTGACGCAGGCCAGCTTCACCTCCGGCGTCAGCATCTCGACATACTTCTCCACGATCAGCTCGCCGCGCTCATCGATCGGCGCGGCCTTCACCGTGGCGCCACTGCGCGCACCCACCAGCTGCCACGGCACGATGTTGGCGTGGTGCTCCATCACCGTGGTGAGGATGCTGTCGCCGGGCTTCAGCTGCGGCAACGCGTAACTGTAGGCGACCAGGTTGACCGACTGGGTGGTGCCGGAGGTGAGAATCACCTCGTTGCGCGAGGGCGCGTTGAGGAAGCGCACCAACCGGTCGCGTGCGCCTTCGTAGGCGGCGGTAGCTTCCTCGCCCAGCTGGTGCACCGCGCGCGCCACGTTCGCGTTGCGCTCGCGGTAGTGCCGGTCCACCGCCTCGATCACCGACAGCGGCTTCTGGCTGGTGTTGGCGTTGTCCAGGTACACCAGCGGCTTGTCGTGCACCGTGCGCGCCAGCAGCGGGAAATCCGCGCGGATGCGCTGGACGTCGAAGACGGTGGGCGTGCTGACGGTGGTGTTCATGCGAGGGAATCCGGTTGGGTCCCTTCCCTGCTTGCCCCAAAGGGACTTCCTTCGGTCGCAGGGGAGGGTTGGGGAGGGGTCGCTCCTGACCTTCAGATCACAAGCCTTACCCCTCCCCGCCTCCCCCTGCAAGCGGGGGAGGCGATAAGGGCATCAGTCCGGCAATTGCGCGCTCAGCAACGCCGACAAATGCTCGCGCAGCGCCTCGTTCGGCACGTCGTCCAGTACCGCGCGGCAGAATGCGGCAGTCAGCAGCGCACGCGCCTCGGCCAGCGGGATGCCGCGTGAGCGCAGGTAGAACAGCGAACGCTCGTCGAGCTGGCCCACGGTGGCGCCGTGCGCGGCCTGCACCTCGTCGGCGTAGATCTCCAGCTCCGGCTTGGTGTCGATCTCGGCACTCGGCGACAGCAGCAGGTTCTTGTTGGTGAGGCTGGCATCACTGCCGTCGGCGCCGGGCGCCACCAGGATCGCGCCGCGGAACACGCCGCGTGCACGGTCGTTGGCGACACCGCGCCAGGTGGAGGTGGAGGTGGTGTTCAGCGCCTGGTGGCGGATCGCCAGCTGGGTATCGACGTGCTGGCGGCCGTGCGGCATGAACACGCCGCGGGTGTGCAGCTGCGCTCCGTCGCCGACCAGCTCGGCCTGCAGGTCGTGCCGCACCAGCGCGCCGCCCAGCTCCAGCACGTGCAGCCGCATCTGCGCGCGCGCGTGCAGGCGCAAGCCGCTGCGACGGATCAGGTGGGCGCCGGTCGCGGTGTTCTGCAGCACGGTGTAGTGGAGTTGCGCGCCTTCGTGCAGCTCGACGTCGCCGACCAGGGTGGCCAGTTGGGCCTGCTCGCCGTGGCCCACGTGGTGCTCGACCAGCGCCAGCGAGGCGCCCTCGCCCAGCTCGATCAGGTTGCGCGCATGCCAGGCCAGTTCGCTTTCCGCGGCGGTGCCGACGAAGACCAGTTGCACTGGCACCGCGATCGTCGCGTGGGCGGCGACTTTCAGCACCACACCGTCGGCGGCGCTGGCGGCGTTGACCTGCACGAACGCGTCGCCGCCCTCGCGGACGTGCCCGACCAAGGCCGGCCGCGACAAGGCAAAGCGCAGCGGCTCCGCGTCGTCGCGCAGGGCCTGCGCCAGCGGCTGCAGCGACAGCCCGTCGGGCAGCGCCTCGAGCGCCGACAGGTCGGCGCGGAACACGCCGTTGACGAAAACCAGCTGCGGCCCGCCCACGCCCGGCAGGGCGAACTCGGCGGCATCGACGTCGCGCGTCGCCGCTCCGGCGTCGCCGGCGGCGAAGCGGCGCTGGCCGAGACCGCGCAGCGCGGTGTACTTCCACGCCTCGACCCGCGCGCCGGGCAGGCCGCCGACAGCGAACGCGGCGCGGTTCTCGCGGCGCGCCTCGTCCAGCCAGGCGATGCCGCTGGCCGGCAGCGGCGCGTCCAGCAGCGACGCGACCAACGGCAGGGATGCCGGCTGGTTCATGCCACGGCCCCCGTGCCAAGCCCGGCGTAGCCGTGCTCTTCCAGCTTCAGCGCCAGCGACTTGTCGCCGCTCTCGACGATGCGGCCGTTCGCCAGCACGTGCACGAAATCCGGCACCACGTAGTCGAGCAGGCGCTGGTAGTGGGTGATCATCAGGAACGCGCGATCCGGCGAACGCAGCGTGTTGACGCCCTGCGCCACCTGCTTCAGCGCGTCGATGTCCAGGCCCGAGTCGGTCTCGTCGAGGATCGCCAGCTGCGGCTCCAGCACCGCCATCTGGAAGATCTCGTTGCGCTTCTTCTCGCCGCCGGAGAAGCCCTCGTTGACCGCGCGGTGCAGCAACTCGTCGGAGATCTGCATCACCTTGAGCTTCTCGCGCACCAGCTTGAGGAACTGCATGGAATCGAGTTCCTTCTCGCCGCGCGTTTTGCGCTGCGCGTTGAGCGCCGCGCGCAGGAAATAGGTGTTGTTGACGCCGGGAATCTCCACCGGGTACTGGAACGCCAGGAACACGCCGGCCGCTGCGCGCGCTTCCGGCGAAAGCTGCAGCAGGTCGATGCCGTTGTAGGTCACCGAACCGGTGGTCACCTCGTAGCCCTCGCGGCCGGACAGCACGTTGCCCAGCGTCGACTTGCCGGCGCCGTTCGGCCCCATGATCGCGTGCACTTCGCCCGCATTCACTTCGAGGCTGAGCCCCTTGAGGATTTCCTTGCCCGCGACGCGGGCGTGCAGGTTTTCGATTTTGAGCATGGTTGTTCCTGGTTTCTTTAGCCCCTCTCCCATCGGGAGAGGGGTTGGGGTGAGGGTTCGGGGCGGGCCGCAATGTCTCGCTCCGCCCGTACCCTCATCCGCCCTTCGGGCACCTTCATTCGGCACATCCATGTGCCTTACCTTCGGCGGCTCGCGCCGTGCAAATCGGCAGTCCTGCCGATTTGTCTCCCGGAGGGAGAAGGAATAAACATCAACCCACCGCGCCTTCGAGGCTCACCTCAAGCAGCTTCTTCGCCTCCACCGCGAACTCCATCGGCAGTTCGCGGAAGACCTGCTTGCAGAAGCCGTCGACGATCATCGACACGGCGTCTTCCTCGCCGATGCCGCGGCTGCGGCAGTAGAACATCTGTTCGTCGGAGATCTTCGAGGTGGTCGCCTCGTGCTCGACGATCGCGGTGGGGTTCTTCACTTCCATGTACGGGAAGGTGTGTGCGCCGCACTTCTTGCCGATCAGCAAGCTGTCGCACTGGGTGTAGTTGCGCGCACCCTCGGCGCCCTTCTCCATCTTCACCAGGCCGCGGTAGCTGTTGGAGCTCTTGCCTGCGCTGATGCCCTTGGAGACGATCTTCGACTTGGTGTGCTTGCCGAGGTGAATCATCTTGGTGCCGGTGTCGGCCTGCTGGAAGTGGTGGGTCAGCGCCACCGAGTAGAACTCGCCCACCGAGCGGTCGCCGCGCAGCACCACGGAAGGGTATTTCCAGGTGATCGCCGAGCCGGTCTCGACCTGGGTCCAGCAGATCTTCGAATCGTCGCCGCGGCAGTCGCCGCGCTTGGTCACGAAGTTGTAGATGCCGCCCACACCGTTCTCGTCGCCGGGGTACCAGTTCTGCACGGTGGAATACTTGATCTGCGCCTTTTCCAGCGCCACGAGTTCCACCACCGCCGCATGCAGCTGGTTCTCGTCGCGCTTGGGCGCGGTGCAGCCTTCGAGGTAGGAGACGTGGGCGCCTTCCTCGGCCACGATCAGGGTGCGCTCGAACTGGCCGGTGTTCTGTGCGTTGATGCGGAAATAGGTGCTCAGCTCCATCGGGCAGCGCACGCCTTTCGGGATGAACACGAAGCTGCCGTCGGAGAACACCGCCGAGTTCAGCGCGGCGAAGAAGTTGTCGCCGGTGGGCACCACGCTGCCCAGGTATTTCTGCACGATCTCGGGGTATTCGCGGATCGCTTCGCTCATCGAGCAGAACAGCACGCCGGCGTCGGCCAGCTGCTTGCGGAAGGTGGTGCCGACCGAGACCGAGTCGAACACCGCGTCCACCGCCACGCCGGCCAGCGCGGCGCGCTCGTGCAGCGGCACGCCGAGCTTCTCGTAGGTTTCCAGCAGCGCCGGGTCGACTTCGTCCAGCGACTTGGGCTGCTTCTTGGGCGCGGCGTAATAGCTGATCGCCTGGTAATCGATCGGGTCGATGTTGAGCTTGGCCCAGTCCGGTTTCGGCATGGTCAGCCAGTGGCGGTAGGCCTCAAGCCGCCACTCGGTCATCCACTCCGGTTCGCGCTTGACCGCGGACAGCGCGCGGATGGTGTCCTCGTCCAGGCCCGGCGGCAGGCCGGTCATCTCGATCTGGGTGACGAAGCCGGCGCTGTAGTTGCGGCCGAGGATCTGGGCCACCTGCGCGTTGTCACGCAGTGTGGCGGCGGTGCTGCTCTGGTTGTTCATGATCTCGTTCATTCGGTGGTGACCCGGCGGGCTTTCGCCGGCATGACGATGTCGCTCAGCGGCACGGTGGCAATCCGGCGCGGCGGCCGCGGCGGCTGCGGCTTGAGCATGTCGGCCAGGCTGACCGCGCGCAGCGCGTTGTCCAGCACGTTGTTGACCAGTTGCCAGCTGCCGCGCACGCCGCACTGCGATTCGCGCTCGCACTGGCCTTCGGCCACGCTGCATTCGGTCATGCCGATCGGCCCTTCGATCGCCTCGACGATCTCGGCCAGCGAAATCTCGCCGGCCGGCCGGGCCAGCCGGTAGCCGCCGTTGACGCCGCGGAACGACTCGACCAGCGCTGCATGGCCGAGCGCCTTCAGCAGCTTGCTGACCGTGGGCAGTTCCAGCCGCGTCTCGTCGGCGATCTGCACCGCGCTGAGCACCTCGGCCGGGTGCGCGGCGATGCAAGTCATCACCACGGTGGCGTAATCGGTCAGTCGGCTGACGCGGAGCATGGGGGGCGCTCGGGCTGGCGTGCTTGAATCGGGACTAAAATGGTACTGATTCGATGCCGCGCGGTCAATGCCGCGACGCCGGCTGTCTCGTCACCACGCCGACGGCTCGCTAAGCTGGCGCCACCCTGTTGCCCATGGTTGCCATGCCCCCGATACCCGACCGCGTCGCCGCCCGCCTCGCCTGGACCCGCCAGGTGCTGGACGACGCCAGCCTGACCCTGCAACCTGCCTCGGCCGACGCCAGCTTCCGCAGCTACTGGCGCACCGCGCATGGTGGACAAAGCTGGATCGTGATGGATTCGCCGCCGCAGCGCGAAGACCCGCGGCCATGGCTGGCGATCGGCGCGCGGCTGGCCGCCGCCGGCCTGCACGTGCCGGCCGTGCAAGCACACGATCTGCAGCAGGGCTTCCTGCTGATCGAGGATCTCGGCTCGCGGCTGTACCTGGCCGAATTGAACGGCGCGAACGCGGACAGACTCTACGGCGACGCGATGGACGCGCTGCTGGCGATGCAGACCCGCGTGCCCAGCGACGACCTGCCACCGTTCGACCACGCCGTGCTGGTGAGCGGGCTGGAAGTGATGCCCGAATGGTTCCTGCAGCGCCACCTCGGCCACGCGCCCGCCTGCGGCGAATGGGACGTGCTCGAAGCCGCCTTCGGCGTGATCGTGCGCAACGCGCTGGCGCAGCCGCGTCGCTTCGTGCATCGCGATTTCCACAGCCGCAACCTGCTGGTGGTCGATGAGAACAACCCGGGGATCATTGACTTCCAGGGTGCGCTGCACGGCCCGCTCACCTACGACCTCGCCTCGCTGTTGCGCGACGCCTACATCGCGTGGCCGCGCGAACGCGTCGAAGGCTGGGTGGAGTCCTACCGGCGACGCCTGCTGGGCGCCGGCGTGATCGACGCCAGCGTGGATGCCGCGCACTTCCTGCGCTGGTTCGACCTCACCGGGCTGCACCGCCACGTGCGCGTGTTGGGCCAGTTCTACCGGCTGTGGTACCGCGACGGCAAGCCGGGCTATCTCAGGGACGTGCCGCAGGTATACCGCTACGTGATCGAGGTGGCCGGCAGCTACCCCGAGCTGGCCGACTTCGCCGCGCTGCTGGAACGCCACGTGCAGGGGCGCGACCTCACGCAGGTGGCCGCATGAGGCATGCGCTGATCTTCGCCGCAGGGCTCGGCGAGCGCATGCGCCCGTTGACCGAGCACACGCCCAAGCCGCTGCTGCCGGTGGCTGGCAAACCGTTGATCGCATGGCACCTGGAAAAACTGGCCGCGGCCGGCGTGCACTACGTGGTGATCAACACCTCGCACCTGGCCGAACAGTTCCCTGCCGCGCTGGGCGACGGCTCGCGCTGGGGCCTGCGCATCCGCTACGCCTACGAAGGCCCCGCGCCACTGGAAACCGGCGGCGGCATGCTGAACGCGCTGCCGCTATTGGGGCCGGAGCCATTCCTGGTGGTGAGCGGCGACGTATGGTGCGACGCGGATTTCGCCGCCCTGCCTGCCGAACCGCGGGGTCTCGCGCATCTGCTGATGACCGGCAACCCCGCGCATCATCCCCGTGGCGATTTCCGGCTGGACGCCGAAGGCCGCCTGCACGACGACGGCGAACCCCGGCTCACCTACAGCGGCATCGGCGTGTTCCGCCGCGAGTTGCTGGACGGCTGGCGCGAGGCCGTCGGCGCTGCACCGGGCGCCGAGGCGAAACCGCCGCGCTTCAAGCTGCGCCCGCTGCTGGAAACGGCAATGGCAAACGGCAGGGTCGATGGCTCGCCGCATCACGGCGCGTGGACCGACGTCGGCACGCCGCAGCGGCTGGCCGAGCTGGAATCCGCCTCGCGCGGGTAATGTGCAAACGACCGGAACAGCAAAACGGCCCGGTGGAGACCGGGCCGTTTCGTTTCGTGGGGCTACCCCCTGCCCTTCGGGTCTCTCCCCTGCGAGCAGGGGAGAGAACATCAGCATCGCCAGCTTGCCGGCGATGGGCGCTCAGGGACGCCGCGCCAGCTCCGGGTTTTCCTTGGTCACCGGCATCAAGTCCTTCTTCGACACGCCCAGCCACAGCAGGATCGGGCTGGCCACGAAGATCGAGGACAGCGTGCCGACCACGATGCCGATCAGCATGGTGACGGCGAAGCCGTGCACCGCGGTGCCGCCGTAGAAGTACAGCGCGCCCATGGTGATGCCGGTGAACAGCGAGGTGATGATGGTGCGCGACAGCGTGTTGTTGATCGAGCGGTTGAGGATCTCCTCCGGCTCGGCCTTGCGCGCCAGCCGGAACAGCTCGCGGATGCGGTCGAACACCACCACCTTGTCGTTGATCGAGTAGCCGATCACCGCCAGCACCGAGGCCAGCACGGTCATGTCGAACTCGCGCTGCACCAGCGCCAGGATACCCAGCGTCACCAGCGTGTCGTGAATCTCGGTGGCCACCGCGGCGATCGCGAAGCGGCGCTCGAAGCGGATCCACAGGTAGAACATGATGCCGAGAATCACGAACACCGCGGCCACCGTACCGTCGCTGCGCAATTCCTGGCCCACCTGGGCGCTGACGTAGTCGCGGCTCTTCAGCTTCGCGTCCGGGCGGGCCACTTGCAGCACCTTGATCACGTCGGCGGCGATGCGGTCGAGGTTGAACTTGCCGCTGGTGTCGACGGCGCCGGGGTCGTCCTTCGGCTGCAGCCGGATCGACACCTCGCGGGTGCCGCCCAGGCTCTGCACCATCGCGTTGTGGATACCGCCCTTCTCCAGCGCACCACGCACCTCGGAGATTTCCACCGACTGGCCGTAATCGACCACCATCGACACACCGCCGGTGAAGTCCAGCCCGTAGTTGAGGCCCTTGAACGCGATCAGCCCGATCGAGGCGACCATCAGGAAGATGGCGATGGCAATGGTGTACTTGCGCATCCCCAGGAAGTGGATGTTGCTGTCGTGATTGAAGATTTCCATGATGGTTCCTTAGACCGACAGCGTCTTGAGCTTGCGGTGGCCGTGGATCGCCGCGGTGAACGCGTGGGTCAGCGTGACCGAGGTGAACAGCGAGGTCAGAATGCCGATCATCAGCGTCACGCCGAAGCCCTTGATCGCGCCGGTGCCCATGGTGGTCAGCGCCAGGGCGGCGATCAGGTGGGTGACGTTGGCGTCCAGAATGGTCGACCACGCCTTCTCGTAACCGGCACGGATCGCCGCGTGCGGGCTGGAGCCGTTGCGCAATTCCTCACGCACGCGTTCGCAGATCAGCACGTTCGCGTCGATCGCCATGCCCAGGGTCAGCACGATGCCGGCCACGCCCGGCATGGTCAGGGTGACGCCGATCAGCGACATCACCGCCAGCAGGATCACCAGGTTGAAGAACAGCGCGATGTCCGCCACCAGGCCGAACAGCTTGTAGTAGATCGCCGCGGCCAGCAGCACCAGTGCCAGGCCGAGCAGCACCGCCTTGAAGCCTTTGTCGATGTTGTCCTGGCCGAGGCTGGCGCCGATCACGCCTTCCTCGACGATGTCCATCGGCGCCGCCAGCGCACCGCCCTTGAGCAGCAGGGCGAGGTCGGAGGCTTCCTTCGCGCTGCCCAGGCCGGTGGTCTGGAACTGCTTGCTGAACGGGCTCTGGATGGTGGCGTCGTTGATCACCGTCTCGGTGATCTTCGGCACGCGCACTTCCTTGCCATCGACCACCTTGGTCTCGTAGACCTGCTCCACGTACAGCACCGCCATCGGCTTGCCGACGTTGGCATTGGTGAAGTCGCCCATCTTCTTGGCGCCGGCCGCGTTCAGGGTGACGTCGACCTTCGGCGTACCGCTCTGCTGGTCGATGCCCGACGAGGCGTCCACCAGCTGGTTGCCGGTCACGATGATCTGCTTGCTCACCAGCACCGGGCGGTTGTCGCCGCGCATGTAGTACAGGTTCGCGTCCGGCGGGATGTTGCCGGTGCGCGCCGCTTCCACCGCGCGCGCATCGCCGGGCTGGCCGATGCCGGGGCGGTACTGCAGCGTGGCGACCGCGCCGATCAGCTTCTTCGCCTCGGTCGGGTCCTGCACGCCGGCCAGCTCGACCACGATGCGGCTGTCGCCCTGCTGCTGGATCAGCGGCTCGGACACGCCCAGCGCGTTGATGCGGTTGCGCAGCGTGCCCAGGTTCTGGGTGATCGCGCTGCGCGACAGCTCGCGCAGTTTTTCCGGCTTGATGACCACGTTCAGCACGAAGCGGTCGCCGGTACTGGCGCCGTTCGCCACGTTGAGGTCGGTGTACTCGTTGGCGATCGCGTCGGCCGCGGTGGAGCGATCGGCGGCCGAGCGCAGGACCACCGCGATGCCCTGGCCGCTGGTCGCGCTGCGGGTGACCGATTCATAGCGGATGTTCTTCTGCCGCAACAGGCTGCGGATATCGTCCGCGTAGCTGTTTTCCTGCTTCTCGATCGCGTCCTTCTGGTCGACCTGCATCAGGAAGTGCACACCACCCTGCAGGTCCAGGCCCAGCGGCATCGAACGGGCGCCGATCGCGCCCAGCCAGCCCGGCACGTTGGACTGCAGCTTGAACGCGACCGTGTAGCCGTCGCCGAGCGTCGCCTTGATCTCGTCCAGGCCGCTCTTCTGCACGTCGGAGTTGGCGAAGGTGGCCAGCAGGTGGTCGCCTTCCACGAACACGCTGGTAACCGCGATCTTCTTCGCGCCCAGCGCCGCCTGCACCTTCTGCTGCAGCGCCTGGTTGATCGGCGGCGCATCGCGGTTGGCGGTGACCTGCACGGCCGGCACCGGCGGGAATGCATTCGGCAACGCGTAGATGATGCCGAACAGCATCACCAGCGCGACCAGCGCGTACTTCCAGCGGGGAAAATCATTCATGCCCTGCATCCATCAAGGCCGCGGCAGCAGGCCGCAGCGGTAGCAACAATCGGGAAATGACCGCAGACAAGGCACCGCCGCAAGCTGCCTGGCAGTGCCTCGCACCCGTCCTCAGGCGGACTTCAGCGAACCCTTGGGCAGGACCTGCTGGACCGCGCCCTTCTGCACCTTGACCTTCACGTTGGCCGCGATCTCGACCGTAACGAAGGTTTCGCCCACCTCGTCCACGCGTCCGGCGATGCCGCCGTTGGTGACCACTTCGTCGCCCTTGGCCAGGCCGGCGATCAGCGCGCGATGCTCCTTCTGCCGCTTCATCTGCGGCCGGATCATCATGAAATACATCAGGCCAAACAGCACCACCATCATGATGATCATGGACATGCCGCCGCCCTGCGGCTGCGGCGCTGCGGCTTGGGCGATCACCGGAGAGATCGGAAAACTCATGGATTTGTCTCGCAAGTTATGGCGCCGTCGAAGTTTTCGACAGAACGCCTGAGAAAAGATTCCCGATTATGCCATGCACCCCCCAAGCATGCACGGCGGCGCTGCCGGTGGTCCGGATCCCTCCGAAAACCGCCAGCTGGCGCGCCCGGCGCAGCCTTCCTACGAAACCGCGGCGCCCTGGCGACGGGCGTAGAACTCCGCCACGAACGCCTCCAGCGCGTGGTCGGCAATGGCCTGGCGCAGGCCGGTCATCAGCCGCTGGTAGTAGCGCAGGTTGTGCATGGTGGCGAGCTGGCTGCCGAGGATCTCGTTGCAGCGGTCGAGGTGGCGCAGGTAGGCGCGGCTGAAACCGTGGCTGCAGGCGTAGCAGTCGCAGCCTTCCTCGATCACCGCGGTGTCGCTGGCGTACTTGGCGTTGCGGATGCGCAGCGTACCCGCGGCGGTGAACAGGAAGCCGTTGCGCGCGTTGCGGGTAGGCATCACGCAGTCGAACATGTCGATGCCGCGGCGTACCGCTTCCACGATGTCCTCCGGCCGGCCCACGCCCATCAGGTAGCGCGGCCTGTCCGCCGGCAGCAACGGCACGGTGAAATCCAGCGCGTGGTTGCGCTCGGCCTCCGGCTCGCCTACCGCCAGGCCGCCGATCGCGTAGCCGTCGAAGCCAAGCTTCACCAGCCCTTCCGCGGAGTGTCGGCGCAGGGTTTCGTAGACGCTGCCCTGCACGATGCCGAACAGCGAATTCGGATTCTTCAAATCGTCGAACGCGCGGCGCGAGCGCTCGGCCCAGCGCAGGCTGAGCTCCATCGAATCGGCCGCCACCTTCTCCGTCGCCGGATACGGCGTGCACTCGTCGAAGATCATCGCGATGTCCGAATCCAGTGTCTTCTGGATCCGCATCGACACTTCCGGCGACAGGAACACCTTCGAGCCGTCCACCGGCGAGGCGAAGGTCACGCCTTCCTCGGTGATCTTGCGCTTGTGCGCCAGCGAGAACACCTGGAAACCGCCCGAGTCGGTGAGGATGGGTTTGTCCCAGCCGATGAACTTGTGCAGCCCGCCGAACGGTTCGATGACCTCCAGCCCTGGCCGCAGGAACAGGTGGAAGGTGTTGCCGAGGATGATCTCGGCGCCGGTCTCGACGAGGTCACGCGGCGTCATCGCCTTGACCGAGCCGTAGGTGCCCACCGGCATGAACGCCGGCGTCTCCACCGTGCCGCGGGCGAAGCCGAGGCGGCCGCGGCGGGCGGCGCCGTCGGTGGCGTGGAGTTCGAACTGGAGGGAAGTCATCCGGGCATTATCGCGGGTTTGGTCCGCCACGCCCATCGCCACATCGTGTGTGCAGGAGCCCGCTTGCGGGCTCCTGTGGCAACGCGAAGGTGTCGCTCAGGCGCCGTGCGGCAGGATCAGCATGGCGTCGCCATAGGAGAAGAAGCGGTAGCGCTGCTCGACCGCGTGGCGGTAGCTGTCCAGGATGAACTCGCGTCCGGCCAGCGCCGACACCAGCATCAAGAGCGTCGACTGTGGCAGGTGGAAATTGGTGATCAGGCCGTCGATGCTGCTGAAGCGGTAGCCGGGAAAGATGAAGATCTGCGTCTCGCCGGCGAACGGGTGCAGCTCGCCGTCCCTGCTGGCGCTTTCCAGCGCGCGCACCACGGTGGTGCCGACCGCGATCACCCGCCCGCCGTTCGCGCGGGTGCGGCGGATCTGCCCGATCAGGTGCGCGCCGACGTTGAGCCACTCGCGGTGCATGTGGTGGTCCTTCAGGTCATCCACGCGCACCGGCTGGAACGTGCCGGCGCCGACATGCAGGGTGACGTAGCCGAACTCGACGCCGCGCTCGCGCAGCCTGGCCAGGATCGCCTCGTCGAAGTGCAGGCCGGCGGTAGGCGCCGCCACCGCGCCGGGCTCGCGTGCGAACACGGTCTGGTAGCGCTCCATGTCGCTGGCGTCGGCGTGCCGTTCAATGTACGGCGGCAACGGCATCTCGCCGAGCTTCAGCAGCAGCTTCTCCAGCGGCTCCGGCGCCTCGAAACGCAGCCGGAAGAAACTCTCGTCGCGTCCCAGCACCAGCGCGTGGCTGCCGTCGGCCAGCTCGATCCGCGCGCCTTCCTTCGGCTTCTTGCTGACCCCGAGCTGCACCACCGCCTCGTGTGCGCCGGTGACCCGCTCGATCAGGATCTCCACCGCACCGCCGGTGTCCTTGCGCCCGTACAGCCGCGCCGGCAGCACGCGGGTGTCGTTGAACACCAGCAGGTCGCCGGGGCGCAGGAAGTCGGGCAGCTCGCGGAACAGGCGGTCCTGCCGCGACTGCGCCGCCACGTCGAGCAGCAACATGCGACTGGCCGAACGCTCGGGCAACGGCGCCTGCGCGACCAGCTCGTGCGGCAGGTCGAAATCGAAATCGGACTTCTTCAAGGCGGGCGCGGCCGGCAGCGGAAAACGGGACATTATCCCGCAGCGGGCCGATTCCGGCGCAACCGCTTACAACCAGCCTTTCTGCCGCGCCAGCCGATAGGCCTCGATGCGGTTGGCCACGCCGAGTTTGCCGATCGCCTCGGACAGGTAATTGCGCACGGTGCCGTGCGACAGGTTCAGCTGCGCGGCGATGTCGCCCGCCGACTGTCCTTCGCCGGCCAGGCGCAACACCTGGCGCTCGCGGTCGTTCAGCGGATCGGCTTCGGACCATGCCTCCAGCGCCAGCTGCGGGTCGATCGCGCGGCCGCCGCGATGCACGGTGCGCAAGGCCTCGGCGAGGTTCTCAGCGGGGGCGTCCTTCAGCAGGTAGCCGGACACGCCGGCATCCAGCGCGCGACGCAGGAAGCCGGGGCGCGCGAAGGTGGTGACGATGACCACCTTGATCGGCAGTTCATGGCGCTGGATGCGCTGGGCCAGTTCCAGCCCGGTCAGCCCGGGCATCTCGATGTCGGTGACCAGCACATCAGGCTTGAGTCGCTGCAGCTCGCGCCACGCGGCCTCGCCGTCGGCGGCCGAGCCGAGCACCTCGATGTCGCTTTCCAGGTTCAGCAGTGCGGACAGTGCACCGCGCACCATCGCCTGGTCCTCGGCCAGCAGCACGCGGATCATGCGATGACTCTCCGGTGTTCGCGGGGGTAAAGGATGGGCGTCATGGTCTGTGCGGGCATGGAAACACGGGTGGACTCATGCGACGGGCCGATCCGTAACCGGCTGCGTCAGCGGCCCGGCCATCGACGGATCCGGCGCCGATCGCGACGACTCGACCAGGCGCACGATCGGCAGCGGCACCACCACCCGCAGGCGCGAGCCCTGCCCACGCGGCGACTCGAACGCGAGCGTGCCGCCGAGCGCGCGCACGCGCTCGCGCATGCCGCTCAGGCCGTTGCCGTCGCTCTCGATGCCGCCGCGGCCGTTGTCGCTGATCCGCAGGCAGACGCTGTTCCGCTCGCGCGCCAGCTCGATCCGCGCCTGACTGGCATCGGCATGGCGCGCGATGTTGGTCACCGCCTCGCGCAACACCAGCGACAGGCCGCGCTCGATCTCGCCCGGCAGGTCCGCGGGCAGTTCGCCGTAATCCAGGTGCACCCGCGAGGACTCCAGCAGCAGCCGCGCCGAAGCCAGCTCGGCGGCGAGGTCGGTGGCGCGGATGCCGGTGACGGCGCAGCGCACTTCGGCCAGGGCGTGACGGGCAACCTTCTCCGCCTCTTCGACCTCGCGCCTGGCGGCATCGACATCGCGATCGAACAGCTTGCGCGACAGCTCCAGCTTCAGCGTGATCAGCGACAGCGTGTGCCCCAGCAGGTCGTGCAGGTCGCGCCCGATCCGCTCGCGCTCCGCGGTGGCGGCGAGCCGGCGCACCTCGTCGTGGGAGAGGCTGAGCGCGGCGTCCTTCTCCTGGTGGATCTGCTCGACCGTGACGATGGTGCAGATGACGAACACCGTGACCGGCATGATCACCAGCAGCGCCTGCGGATAGCCGATCCACCAGGCCAGCGCCACATAGACCACGTTGAGCAGCACCACCTGGATCACGTAACTGCGGAAGTGTCGCAGCTCGCAATGGCTGAGCATCACACAGGCGTACACGAAATAACTGAGCCCGCTGGGGTACCAGCGCAGCAGGCCGAAACACAGCGCCGCCATACCCCACGCATACCGATGCGCCGTTCGCCGCGAAGCCAGCCGCAACCTGGCGAACAGCAGCAGGAACAGCGGATATGAGCCCAGCGTGCACAGCAGCCAGGTCGGGGTGTAGCCGCGCAGGCCATGGTCGAACAGCGGGGTGATGAAGATCCACAGCGACCACAGCAGGTGCACGCTGTCGGCCCACGGCGACTTGCCGCGACGCAGGTCGTCGGCCACCGCGGAATCGGGCGCCGGCGCTAACCATCGGGTGATGAAGGCGGGGATCATGGCGTGGCTCGTCGCTGAGGGGCCGGGGCTGCGGAGCATGCTACTTCAACCGTGCCGGCGCAGGCGCCGCGCCGCCATCAGAAGAAATACCGCGACAAAGCCGACGAGCACCAGCACATGGCCCAGCCGTGGGCCCTTGTTCATACCCACTGCCGCCATCGCCAGCATGTCCAGCTGATAGCTCGGCCATACCGGCGCGATTTGCTGCAGGAACTTTGGCAGCATCGGCAGCGGCATCCACAGGCCGGACAGGAACGACATCGGCAGGTAGACCAGCTGCAGCATGCCGGGCGCGCCCTGGCCCTTGATCAGCGTGCCGACGAACATGCCCAGCGCGCAGAACGGCAACACGCCGAACACGCCGGTGAGCAGCAAGGCGCCGGCCTGGGTCAGGCTCAAGCTCACGTGGCCCAGGGTCAGCGCCATCGTCAGCAGCAACAGGATCACCACGCCCGCGGCGGCCATCGCCATCAGCATCTTGCCCAGCAGATAGGCACCAGGCGGCATCGGCAGTGCGCGTTTGAAGGTCAGCAGACCGCCGTCGCGCTCCAGCGCCAGCGACACGCCGAAGCCGAACAGGCCCGGGCTCATCACCCCGAACACGCCGTAGCTGGCCAGCAGGTAGCGCGCCGCGTCGGCGCCGTTGGACTTCGCCATCAGCACGCCGAACAGCAAGTAGAACATGCCCGGGAACAGCATGATCGGCAGCATGAAGCCGGGCGCGCGCAGGTAGCGCAGGCATTCGCTGCGCGCCTCTTCCAGATAGGCGCCGAGCACCCGGCGGCGCGGCATGTCGATGGCGGGTGCTGATGCGGTGACGGAAATGGCGGTTTGCATGTCAGGCGGCCTCGCGCTGGTCGGTATCCGCGGACTCGTCGGCGTCGCGGGTGAGTTCGGTGAAAGCCTCGGCCAGGCCGGCGCGCTGAACTTCCAGCTCGCGCAGTAGCGGGTCGGCGTCGAGCAGGCGGCGTACCACGGCCTCGGCCTCGGCGGTGGCGATGTGCAGGCGTTCGCGGTCCCGGCGCACCTCGCTGACCTCGGGCCAGTCGCGCACTGCCTCGACCGACAGCGTACTGAGGCAACGCACGCGCCTCAGCGCCACCCGCGCACGCAAGGCCTCGACGGTACCCTCGTGGAGCATCCTTCCGCGCGACATCACGCAGACGCGGTCGGCCAGCGCCTCGGCCTCTTCCAGGTAATGTGTGGTCAGCAGCACCGAACAACCCTCGGCCACCAGTCGGCGGATCGCTGCCCACAGCTGCTGCCGCGCCTCGATGTCCATGCCCACGGTGGGTTCGTCCAGGAACAGCAGTTCGGGCCGGCCGCACAGCGCCAGCGCGAACTGGACGCGCCGCTGCTGGCCGCCGGAGAGTTTCGCGTAGGGCCGCCTGAGCAGATCGGCGACGCCGGCCAGCTCGGCCGACTCCTGCAAGCTGCGCGGGTCCGGGTAGTAGCTGGCGGTCAACCGCAGCAGTTCGCCCACCCGCAGGGTCGGCGGCAGCTCGGCGTTCTGCAGCATCACGCCGATCCGCCGGCGCGCCTCGATCCGCTGCGGCTCCTGGCCGAACAGCTCGGCCGTACCGGCATCGGCACGGATCAGCCCCAGCAACAAGGCGATCGCCGTGGTCTTGCCGGCGCCGTTGGGACCGAGCAGCGCCAGCAGTTCGCCGCGGCGCAATTGCAGGTCGGTGCCATCCAGCGCGGTGAGCCGGCCGTAGCGCTTGATGGCGCCGTCGAGGCGGGCGACGGGGTCGTGGAAATGCGGCATGGGAGTCCTCCGGTTGCGGTGCATCCTGCGCGCGGCCAGCCGCGGCCGGCAGTCGCCGGCGTCAACCATCCGCCATGACAGCCGTCACCCGCGGCAGGGCACGGGGTTACGGCCACCGCCGCCGCAAGGTATCCTGTGAGGGATAAAGGCACGCCGGATGCGCTCGCCCGGCGCCGCGGAACGCCTGAAGACACTGGGGAAGCACCGGATTTCGCGCTTCCCGCCACGCATTCACCACCCGCCATCCGGCACGGCCTGCCGCTACGGCGGAGCTACGGAGGATTCATCATGGGTGTGATCGACCAGCTGCGCGAACTGCGCGAATTCGGCGGCAAGCCGCGGACCACCGGCCTGGACGACGCCAGCATCGAGCGCATGGCGGCGAACGACCCCCTGCTGGGCCAGGCCATCGCCGAGGCGGTGGCGCGCCATCGCGAACTGCGTACCGAGCTGGCGGATTTCCTCAAGCTCGACGAGGCCGAGCAGCTTGCCCGGGCGCAGGCCGGTTTCGTCAACTTCTACCCGGACGACGCGATCAACCCGTACCTGCCGGCGGCCGCCCGCGGCCCGTGGATCGTCACCCTGAAGGGTGCCGTGGTGCACGACAACGGCGGCTACGGCATGCTCGGCTTCGGCCACAACGACCCGGCGATCCTGGCCGCGCTGGCCCGCCCGCAGGTAATGGCGAACGTGATGTCGCCCAGCGTGGCGCAACTGCGCTTCACCGCGGCGCTGAACAAGGAACTGGGCCGCAGCCGCGGCGGCAGCCCGTACAAGCGCTACCTGTGCCTGAACTCCGGCTCGGAGTCGGTTTCGCTGGCCTGCCGCATCGCCGACGTCAACGCCAAGTCGATGACCGACGCCGGAGGGCGCTACGCCGGCCGCGCGATCAAGCGCCTGGCGGTCAAGGGGGCGTTCCACGGCCGCACCGAGGCGCCGGCGCTGTATTCCGACTCCAGCCGCAAGACCTACCAGCAGAACCTCGCCAGCTACCGCCACGAGGACACCCTGATCACCGTGGCCCCCTACGACGTGGCGCAGCTGGAAGCGGCGTTCGCCGACGCCGACCGGCACGGCTGGTTCATCGAGGCGATGTTCCTGGAGCCGGTGATGGGCGAAGGCGACCCCGGCCGCGCGGTGACGCCGGAGTTCTACCAGGCCGCGCGCGCGTTGACCGAATCGCACGGTACCCTGCTGCTGGTCGACTCGATCCAGGCCGGCCTGCGCGCGCACGGCGTGCTGTCGTTCGTGGACTACCCCGGCTTCGAGGGCCTGCCGCCGCCGGACATGGAAACCTTCTCCAAGGCGCTGAACGCCGGCCAGTATCCGCTGTCGGTGCTGGCCGTCGGCGAACGCGCCGCCGGGCTGTACCGCAAGGGCATCTACGGCAACACCATGACCGCCAACCCGCGTGCGCTGGACGTGGCCCTGGCCACGCTGGGCGAGCTCAGCGACGCCGTGCGCAACAACATCCGCGAGCGCGGCAAGGAATTCGTCGACAAGCTCAACGCGCTGAAGGGCGAGCTGGGCGGCCTGATCACCAAGGTGCAGGGCACCGGCCTGCTGTTCTCCTGCGAGCTAGCCCCGGAGTACAAGTGCTACGGCGCCGGTTCCACCGAGGAATACCTGCGCGAGCACGGCGTCGGCGTGATCCACGGCGGCACCAATTCGCTGCGCTTCACCCCGCACTTCAACGTCACCAGCGCCGAGGTCGACCTGATCGTGTCGCACGTACGCAAGGCACTGCTGGAAGGACCGCGCAAGGCCAAGGCCGAAGCGGCCTGACCGACGGTTTGGCCCACACCGGCGGCGGCGGCGCACGACACGCCGCCGCAGCTGAATACTTCATGCACGTAAGATCTTGCCGACTCCCGTGAGGGCTGGCCCCTGCCTAGACTGACTCGGCCGGCAACTGCCGGTCACCCAGGGAGGACTCACGATGTCACTGTCACTACGTCTGCTCGCCTTCAGCGCCTGCTTCGCCTTCGCCGGCCTCGCCTTCGCTGCCACCCCGGCCACCACCCCCGCCACCGCCCCGGCGGCCAAGCCGCATACCGCCCAGCAGCAGCGAATGATCGACTGTAACAAGCAGGCGACCGGCAAGAAAGGTGCCGAACGCAAGGCCTTCATGAGCTCCTGCCTGAAGGGCCAGAGCACCGCCGCAGCCGCTGCTCCTGCCGCTGCCGCACCCTCGGCGACGCCTGCGGCCCATGAGACCCAGCAGGAGAGAATGAAGTCCTGCAATGCCGACGCCAAGACCAAGGCGCTCAAGGGCGCCGAGCGCAAGGCGTTCATGAGCAGCTGTCTCAAGGGCGCCGCCGGCACTCCGTAATACCGCCGGCTCCTGTCGCCCCTCCGGCCCCGCCGGCGTGCGCATGTCCATGCGTGCGCCGGCGGGGCCGCTTCGTTAAGCTCCCCGACTGTCACGCCCCCGATGCCCGGAAGACAGCCGCCCATGAAGATCGTCGAAGTCCGCCATCCGCTGATCCAGCACAAGCTCGGCCTGATGCGGCGTGCCGGCATCAGCAGCAAGGAGTTCCGCGAGCTGGCTTCCGAGGTTGCCGCCCTGCTTACCTACGAGGCCACCAAGGACCTGGAAACCGTCGAGGAAGAGATCGATGGCTGGGCCGGCCCGCTGCTGGTGCATCGGATCAAGGGCAGGAAGATCACCATCGTGCCGATCCTGCGCGCCGGCCTGGGCATGCTGCCCGGCGTGCTCGACCTGATCCCCGCGGCCAAGGTCAGCGTAGTCGGCCTGCAGCGCGACGAGCAGACGCTGAAGCCGACGACCTACTATGAGAAGCTCACCGGCCGCATGGACGAACGCATCGCGCTGATCGTCGACCCGATGCTGGCCACCGCCGGTACCCTGGTCGCCACCGTCGACATGCTCAAGGCGGCGGGCTGCAAGCGCATCAAGGGCCTGTTTCTGGTTGCCGCGCCGGAAGGCCTCAAGCGCGTCCAGGCAGCGCATCCGGACATCGAGATCTACACCGCCGCGATCGACCAGCGACTGAACGAACGCGGCTATATCCTGCCCGGCCTCGGCGACGCCGGCGACAAGATCTTTGGCACCAAGCAGCTACCGGCGAACGGTTGACCGATACCAGCCGCGAAGGAGCCCGTCGCGGCTCGCCTCACCGGCCGAAACGGTCGGTCGCCTCCACCAGCGCGTGCACATTGCCCGGCTCGAACGCCGAGTGGCCGGCGTCCTGCACGATGTGCAGCTCGGCCTCGGGCCAGGCGCGATGCAGGTCCCACGCGCTGCGCAACGGGCAGACCACGTCGTAGCGACCCTGCACGATCACCGCCGGGATACGGCGGATGCGCTCGACGTTGCGCAACAGCTGGTCGTCGTGTTCGAAGAAGCCGCCGTTGACGAAGTAGTGGCACTCGATGCGCGCGAACGCCAGCGCGAACTCGTCCTCGCCGCTGGATTCGATGTGCGACTTGTCCTGCCACAGGAAACTGGTGGCGCCCTCCCACACCGACCAGGCGCGCGCCGCGTCGGTACGGACCTTCGCATCGGCGCTGGTGAGGCGGCGGTGGTAGGCGCTGATCAGGTCGCCGCGCTCCACTTCGGGGATCGCCACCAGGTAGGTTTCCCACGCATCCGGGTAGAGCGCATCGCAACCCTTCTGGTAGAACCACTCCAGCTCCCAGCGACGCAGCATGAAGATGCCGCGCAACACCAGTTCGCTGACCTTGTCCGGGTGCGTCTGCGCATATGCCAGCGCCAGCGTGGAGCCCCACGAGCCGCCGAACACCTGCCAGCGGTCGACGCCCAGGTGCTCGCGCACGCGCTCGATATCGGCGACCAGGTCCCAGGTGGTGTTGCCGGTCAGCTCCGCATGCGGGGTGGACTTGCCGCAGCCGCGCTGGTCGAACAGCACGATGCGGTACACCGCCGGATCGAAGAAACGCCGGCACTTCGCATTGGTGCCGCCGCCCGGACCGCCATGCAGGAACACCACCGGCTTGCCGTGCGGGTTGCCGCTCTGCTCGTAGTACAGCGTGTGCAGGGACGAAACCGGCAGGAAGCCGCTGTCGAACGGTTCGATTTCGGGATACAGCGAACGCAGCGACGACGACGGCATGACGGCTCCTGAATGTCAACGACAAGCCGTCAAGCCTAGCACGGGCGCGGCTTCCCGGCCCTCAATCCGCTGCGAACAGCTTGCCGGGATTGAGGATGCCATTGGGATCGAACACCTGGCGCACGCCGCGCATCAGCGCGATTTCCGCCGCGCTGCGGGTGCTTTCCAGATAGGCCCGCTTGACCAGGCCGATGCCGTGTTCGGCCGAGATGCTGCCGCCATGGCGCTGCAGCGTTGCCGCCAGCAGCGTGGTGACGTGCTCGCACTGCGCGATGAACGCATCCTCCGCCAGGCCGTCCGGACGCAGCACGTTGATGTGCAGGTTGCCGTCGCCGATATGGCCGAACCAGACCACCTCGGCCTGCGGATACTCGCGCGCCAGCAACGCCTGCATCTCGTGCAGGAACGCCGGCACCGCACTGACCCGCACCGAGACATCGTTCTTGTACGGCCGCCGCGGCGCCAGGCTCTCGGTGATGCCTTCGCGCAGCCGCCACAGTGCGGCGGCCTGCGCCTCGCTCTGTGCGATCACGCCGTCGCTGACCCAGCCCTGTTCCAGCGCACGCTCGAATGCGCTCAACGCAGCCTCCTGCTGCCGTTCGTCGGCCGCATCGAACTCGCACACCACGTAGTACGGGTAGTCGCCGTCGATGGCGCGCTGCGCGCCGTGCGCCAGCACGTGACGCAAAGCATGGTCGGTGAAGAACTCGAACGCCTGCAGCACCAGCCGTGCGCGGAACAGCGCGAACACCTGCATCAGCGCATCCATGTCCGGCAGCGCCAGCAGCATCACCTGCGACGGCGGCGGCGGATTGGTCAGCTTCAGCGTGGCTTCGACCACGATGCCCAGCGTCCCCTCCGAACCGATCAGCAACTGGCGGAAGTCGTAGCCGCTGGAGTTCTTGATCAGGCCGCGGTTCAAGTCCAGCAGTTCGCCGTTGCCGGCCACCACCTTCAGCCCGGCAATCCATTCGCGTGTGTTGCCGTAGCGGATCACCCGGATGCCGCCGGCGTTGGTGGCGATGTTGCCGCCGATCGAGCACGAGCCGCGCGCGGCGAAATCCACCGGGTAGAGCAGGCCGTGCTCGCGCGCGGCGTCGTGCACATGCTGCAGGACCATTCCGGGCTGCACGGTGAGCGTGCGGTCGACCGCGTTGAAATCCAGCAGCCGGTTCATCCGCTCCAGGCTCAGCACCAGCTCGCCGTTGGCCGCCACCGCGCCGCCGGACAGGCCGGTGCGCCCGCCTGACGGCACGATCGCCACGCGCAGCTCGTTCGCCCAGCGCACGATCGCCTGCACCTCCTCTGCGCCGGCCGGCAGCGCGATCGCCAGTGGCGCCGGCGTCCAGCGACGGGTCCAGTCGCGGCCGTAATGCTCCAGTTCGGCGGCCGTCGCGAGCAGGCGCAGTGCCGGCAAGCGGCGGGACAGTTCGGCGAGGCGTGGGTCGGACATGCTTCGGCTCCAGGGGCATTTCCGCAGCCTGCCAGCCGCTTCGCTCCGCGTCCAGTGCTGCAGTGCCGCAAATCTGGCATAGTGGCCGACAACTCCACTCGACCCGGGACGACGCATGCAGACCTCCTACCCCCGCCAGGACATCAAGGTATTGCTGCTGGAGGGCGTCAGTGCCAGTGCGGTCGACAACTTTCGCCGCGCCGGCTACAGCCAGGTCGAGCTGCATGCAAAGTCGCTGCCGGAAGACGAACTGAAGGCGCGCATCGCCGACGCGCACATCGTCGGTATCCGCTCGCGCACCCAGCTCACCGCCGACGTGCTGGCCCAGGCCAAGCGGCTGATCGCGGTGGGCTGCTTCTGCATCGGCACCAACCAGGTGGACCTGGCCGCCGCGCGCAGGCTCGGCGTGCCGGTGTTCAACGCGCCTTATTCCAACACCCGCAGCGTGGCCGAGCTGGTGATCGCCGAGGCGATCATGCTGCTGCGCGGCATCCCGCAGAAGAACGCGCAGTGCCATCGCGGCGGCTGGGCCAAGTCGGCCAGCGGCAGCTACGAGACGCGCGACAAGGTGCTCGGCATCGTCGGCTACGGCCACATCGGCACCCAGGTCGGCGTGCTGGCCGAGAGCCTGGGCATGCGGGTGATCTTCCACGACATCGAGACCAAGCTGGCGCTCGGCAATGCCCGCGCCGTGTCCAGTCTGGACGAATTGCTGGAACGCGCCGACGTGGTCACCCTGCACGTGCCGGAGACCCCCGCCACCCGGCTGATGATCCGCCGCGAGCAACTGGCGAAGATGCGCGCCGGCGCGATGCTGATCAACGCTTCGCGCGGCAGCGTGGTGGACATCGACGCGCTGGCCGCGGTGCTGCGCGCAGGCCATCTGGCCGGTGCCGCGGTCGACGTGTTCCCGACCGAGCCCAAGGGTAACGACGACCCCTTCGTCTCGCCGCTGATCGGCCTGGACAACGTGATCCTGACCCCGCACATCGGCGGCAGCACGCTGGAGGCGCAGGACAACATCGGCATCGAGGTGGCCAGCAAGCTGGTCCGCTACAGCGACAACGGCTCCACCCTGTCGGCGGTGAACTTCCCCGAAGTGGCCCTGCCCGAACACCCGCACAGCCGCCGGCTGCTGCACATCCACCGCAACGTGCCGGGCACGCTGTCGCGCATCAACGAACTGTTCTCGGCCGGTAACATCAACATCGACGCGCAGTTCCTGCAGACCGACAGCGAGGTGGGCTACGTGGTGATCGACGTCAGCGCCGACGAGGCCCAGGCCAGCGAGCTGAAGGCGAAGCTCGCGGCGATCCCGGGCACGCTGCGCAGCCGCGTGTTGTATTGAGAGGCCGGGCATCGGGAATCGGAAGAGCCGAAGCGGCGATTCCACCTGCTTTTCCGGTTCCCCCTGCCCACCCTCATTTGCGACATGAAAAAAGCGCCCATCGGGCGCTTTTTTCATGTCCAGGCCGAATTGGTCGGGGCGGCCGGATTCGAACCGACGACCCTCTGCCCCCCAGGCAGATGCGCTACCAGGCTGCGCTACGCCCCGACTACGGCAAGCTGGCAAGTCTAACAGCTTGTGCGGCGCGTCCGGAAGCCTTCAGCGACGCAGCAGGGTCAGCACTTCTTCCAGTTCCATCCGCACCTGGCGCACTATCTGGTGCGAGATGCTCGCTTCCATCCGCGCCTGCGGGCCTTCCAGACGCGCACGCGCGCCGGTGATGGTGAAGCCCTCGTCGTACAGCAGCGAGCGGATCTGGCGGATCATCAGCACGTCGTGACGCTGGTAGTAGCGGCGGTTGCCGCGGCGCTTGACCGGATTGAGCGCAGGGAACTCCTGCTCCCAGTAACGCAGTACGTGAGGCTTCACACCGCACAACTCGCTGACCTCACCAATGGTGAAGTAGCGCTTGGCCGGGATGGCAGGCAGTTCGGTGTTATTCCCTTGGTCCAGCATAGCCCTCGACTCTTACCTTGAGTTTCTGTCCAGGCCGAAACGTCACCACGCGCCGGGCGGAGATCGGAATCTCCTCGCCGGTCTTCGGATTGCGTCCGGGCCGCTGGTTCTTCAGTCGCAGGTCGAAATTGCCGAAGCCGGACAGCTTCACCTGTTCGCCGTTTTCCAGGGCTCCGCGAACCACCTCGAAGTAGGCGTCCACGAACTCCTTCGCCTCACGCTTGTTGAGGCCCACGTCGAGGAAAAGCCGCTCGGCCATTTCCGCCTTGGTCAGCGCCATCTCACCCTCGCAGCTTTGCCTTGCATGATTGCTCCAACGCAGCTATCGCATCACGTACGCAACGGTCCGCGTCGTCGTCGGTAAGCGTGCGTGAAGCGTCCTGCAAAATCAAGCCCATAGCGAGACTTTTTCGGCCTGCTTCGACTCCCTTGCCGCGGTAACGGTCAAACAGGCGCAATTCCCTCAGCCGTTCGCCCAGCGTGCCGCGAACCACCTGCTCGATTTGTGACCAACGGACCGCTTCGGGCAGGTCCACCGCGATGTCGCGGCGCACGGCCGGGAACCGGGGTACCGCCTGCGCCCGGGGCAGGCGACGGGTCAGCAGCGGCTCCAGCGCCAGCTCCAGCACGTGCACGTCCGGGCCCAGATCGAGCGCCTTGGCCAATTGCGGGTGCAATGCGCCCAGGTAGCCCACGGTGAGGCCATCCCGCGCCACCCGGGCGCCGCGCCCCGGGTGCAGCCAGCCCGGCAGGTCATCGGCATGCACCGACCAGCGCCGGGGCTCGCCGCCCCAGGCGATCAGTGCGTCCAGGTCGCCCTTGAGATCGAAGAAATCCGGCACCCGCGACGGCTCGCCCCACTGCTCGGCACGGGCAGCGCCACAGGCCACGATGGCCAGGCTCGGGGTTTCCACCGGCGGGTTGCCCTCAGCAAATACCCGCGCAACCTCGAACAGCCGCACCCGCTCTTGCTGTCGCGCGCGATTGTGGCGCAGCGCCTCGACCAGCCCCGGCAACAGCGAGGGTCGCATCACCGCCAGGTCGGCCGACAACGGATTGGCCAGCGGCACCAGGTGCTCGGTGAAACCCCAGTCCGCCAGCAGGTCGGTCGCCACGAAGGACAGATTCACTGCCTCGTAGTAGCCGCGCGCAGCCAGCTGTTCGCGCAGCGCCAGCTCGCCGATGCGTGCCTCCGGCTCGATCGCCAGGGTCAGCGCGCCGGCCGGCGTCGCGGTGGGGATGTTGTCGTAGCCGAAGATGCGCGCGACCTCCTCGATCAGGTCCTCCTCGCGCTCGATGTCGAAACGGCTGCTCGGCGCGGTAACCCGCCAGCCGTCGGCGGTCGTTGCCACCTGCATGCCCAGCGCGGTGAAGATGCGCGCCACCTCGGCCTCGGCCACGTCCACGCCGAGCACGCGCTGCAGGCGCACGCGGCGCAAGGCGACCGGAGCCGGCATCGGCAGATCGGCCGGGTTCTCTGCCGCCAGCACCGGGCCGGCTTGGCCGCCGGCGATCGCCAGCAGCAGCTCACTGGCGCGCTCCAGGGCGCGGCGCGGCAGCTCGGGGTCGACGCCGCGCTCGAAGCGGTGCGAGGCATCGGTGTGCAGGCCCAGCTTGCGTGCGCGGCCCATGATCGCGGCCGGCGCGAAGTGCGCGGATTCCAGGAAAACGTTGCGCGTGGCGTCGCTGACGCGCGAGTCGTGGCCGCCCATCACGCCAGCCACGGCCAGCGCCTTCTTCTCGTCGGCGATCAGCACGAAGCTCTCGTCCAGCTTCGCCTCGTTGCCGTCGAGCAGCTTCAGCGTTTCGCCAGCGTGCGCGTGGCGCACGATGATGTCGCCTTCCAGCGTGTCGTTGTCGAACGCGTGCAGCGGCTGGCCCAGCTCCAGCATCACGTAGTTGGTGACGTCGACCACCGCGCTGATCGGGCGCAGGCCGGCGCGACGCAGGCGCTCGGCCAGCCACAGCGGCGAGCGCGCCGCCGGGTCCACGCCTTCGATGATGCGACCGAGGTAGCGCGGCGCGTCCTTGCCTGCCTCCAGGCGAATGCCGCGACGCGCGTTGCTGGTCACGGGCACCGTCGCCGATGCCGGCAGCCTCACCGTGCTGCCGAACAGCGCGGCCACGTCGTGGGCCAGGCCGACCAGGCCCAGGCAATCGGGGCGGTTCGGCGTCAGCTTCAATTCGAAGCTGGCGTCGGGCAGGCCGAGGTAGCCGGCCAGCGGCTGGCCGACTGGCGCATCCGTCGGCAACTCCAGCAAGCCGGAGGCGTCGGTGTCGATGCCCAGCTCCTTCGCCGAGCACAGCATGCCGAACGACTCCACGCCGCGCAGCCTGGCCGCCTTGATGCGGATGCCGCCAGGCAAGGTGGCGCCGATGGTGGCCAGCGGCACGTTGATGCCGACTCGCGCATTCGGCGCGCCGCAGACGATCTGCAGCGGCTCGCCCTGCCCCGCGTCAACCTTGCATACCTGCAGGCGGTCGGCTTCGGGATGCTTCTCGGCGGCGACGATCCTGGCCACCACCACGCCAGCCAGGCCGTCACCCAGCGGGGTGAGTTCTTCCACTTCCAGCCCGGCCATGGTCAACGCATGGGCCAGCTCGGCGCGGTCGGCCTGGATCTCGACCAGCTCGCGCAGCCAGTTCTCGGAAAATTTCATGCTCGTGGATTCCCGGATGCGATCAGGCAAACTGCCTGAGGAAACGCAGGTCGTTCTCGAAGAACGCGCGCAGGTCGGACACGCCGTAGCGCAGCATCGCGAAGCGTTCGACACCGAGGCCGAAGGCGAAACCGGTGTAGCGTTCCGGGTCGATGCCGCAGTTCTTCAGTACGTTCGGATGGACCATGCCGCAGCCCAGTACTTCGAGCCAGCGCGTCGAACCATCTTCGGCATCCCAGCGGATATCCACTTCGGCCGAAGGTTCGGTGAACGGGAAGTAGCTGGGGCGGAAGCGCATCTCGAAGTCGCGCTCGAAGAACGCGCGGATGAACTCGGCCAGCGTGCCTTTCAGGTCGGCGAAGCTGGAGGTCTCGTCGACCAGCAGGCCTTCGATCTGGTGGAACATCGGCGAGTGGGTCTGGTCCGAATCGCTGCGGTAGACCTTGCCCGGCGCGATGATGCGGATCGGCGGCTGGCGCCCGGCCATGCTGCGGATCTGCACCGGTGACGTATGCGTGCGCAGCAGGCGACCGTCACCGAAGTAGAAGGTGTCGTGCATGGCGCGCGCCGGATGGTGCGGCGGGAAGTTCAGCGCCTCGAAGTTGTGCCAGTCGTCCTCGATCTCCGGGCCATCGGCACGCTGGTAGCCGAGCCGCGCGAAGATCGATGCGATGCGTTCCAGCGCACGGGTGACCGGGTGGATGCCGCCGCGCTCGCCGTCGCGGCCGGGCAGCGAGATGTCGATGGATTCGGACGCGAGCCGGCGATCCAGCTCGGCCTGCTCCAGCAACTGCTTGCGCACCGCCAGCGCGTCGGCAAGGCAGTCCTTCACCTTGTTCACCTCGGCGCCGCGCGCCTTGCGCTCCTCCGGCGCCAGTGCACCCAGCGTCTTCAGTGCAGCGGTGACGACGCCGCTCTTGCCCAGCAGTGCGACGCGCAGCGCGTCGAGCGCCTCCAGCGTGTCGGCCTTGTCTATATCGGCCAGCGCCTGCGCGGCCTGGCGTTCCAAATCATCCATCGGTGCAATCCCGGTTCGGACGTCCAAAAACGAAAACGGGGAGGAGGCGTGTGGCCTCCTCCCCGCTTGATGCGCATTCTATCGTCGCAAGCGACGATCAAGCAGCCAGGGCAGCCTTCGCCTTGTCAGCAATGGCCCCAAACGCCTTGATGTCGTGCACGGCGATATCAGCGAGAACCTTGCGGTCGACCGTGATGCCGGCCTTGGAGAGGCCATTGATCAGGCGGCTGTAGGACAGGCCGAACATGCGCGCAGCAGCGTTGATGCGCACGATCCACAGTGCACGGAACTGGCGCTTGCGCTGCTTGCGGCCGATGTACGCGTACTGGCCGGCCTTGACCACGGCCTGGTTGGCAACGCGGAAGACCTTGCGGCGGGCGTTGTAATAGCCCTTGGCGCGGCCGATGATTTTCTTGTGACGACGACGTGCGGTGACACCACGCTTTACACGAGCCATGGTCTATCTCCTCACAAGTACGGCAGCATGCGAGCCACGCCGGGCGCATCACACGCCTTGAGGTGGTTCGGGGCACGGAGACCACGCTTCTGCTTGGTCGACTTCTTGGTCAGGATGTGCGACTTGAATGCGTGGCCGCACTTGATCTTGCCCGACGCGGTCTTGCGAAAACGCTTCGCAGCCGCTCGGTTGGTCTTGATCTTGGGCATGGGATGCTCCTTGAGTGGGACGGCCTTGCGCGGGCAGCCCCGGTTTCTGACTGATCTGGCGGCGACCGCGACCCGAGAGTCCAGCCACGCTTTCCGTCCTGCCACGATCGGTACACGACCCATCCAGGCGGGTCGAACCGGTGATTATACTGGCTCAAAAAGCCAAACACCAGCACGAAGTGCTGACGATGGCATCCTCTCCCTTCGGGAGAGGATTGAAGTGAGGGTGCGGCTTGCCCGCAGCTCATGGAAACGATGCTTCAGGCCCTGCGACGCGAAGAGCATCGCCCGCAAGCGGGCTCCTACCAAAGACGCTCGGCTTACTTCTTCTTCGGGCCGATCATCATGACCATCTGGCGCCCTTCCAGCCGCGGGAAGGACTCGACCTGGCCGTTGTCGCCGACGTCTTCCTGGATCTTCTTGGCCAGGTTCTGGCCCAGGTCCTGGTGCGACATCTCGCGGCCGCGGAAACGGATGGTGACCTTGACCTTGTCGCCCTCTTCCAGGAAGCGGAGCATGTTGCGCAGCTTGATCTGGTAGTCGCCCACGTCCGTCACCGGACGGAACTTCACTTCCTTGATCTCGACCTGCTTCTGCTTCTTCTTGGCGGCCTGCGCCTTCTTCTGGGCTTCGAACTTGAACTTGCCGTAATCCATGATGCGGCAGACCGGGGGGTCGCCGTTCGGCTGGATCTCGACCAGATCCATGCCTGCTTCCTGCGCCAAGCTCAGCGCCTCGTCACGGCTGAGGATGCCCAGCTGTTCCGAGTCGGCGCCAATCACGCGCACTCGCGGCACGCGGATTTCCAGGTTGCGACGATTGCCCTTGTTGTCGGTGGTAGCGATACCACGATCCTCCAGAAGAAGTGATGAAACAGACCGCCCGGCGCTCAGCGCCGGATTTCGGTCTCCAGTCGTTCGACGAAGCCGGCCAGCGGCATGCTGCCCAGGTCCTCGCCGGAACGGGTACGCACGGAAACGGCACCCGTTTCCCTCTCGCGATCACCGACCACGAGAAGATAAGGCACTTTCTGCAGCGTATGCTCGCGGATTTTATAGCCGACTTTCTCGTTGCGCAAATCCGATTGTACCCGGAAACCTTTGTCGACAAGGGCTTGCGTTACCTCGCGAACGTAATCGGCCTGCGCGTCGGTGATGCTGAGCACCACCGCCTGCAGCGGGGCCAGCCAGGCCGGCAGCAGGCCGGCGTGGTGCTCGATCAGGATGCCGATGAAACGCTCCATCGAGCCGACAATGGCCCGGTGCAGCATCACCGGATGCCGTTTTTGCGAGTGTTCGTCCACATATTCGGCGCCCAGGCGCTCGGGCATCATGAAATCGACCTGCATGGTGCCGACCTGCCAGTCGCGGCCGATCGAGTCCTTCATGTGGTACTCGATCTTGGGGCCGTAGAACGCGCCCTCGCCCGGCAGTTCGGTCCACTTCACCCCGGCAGCGGACAACGCGCCGCGCAGCGCCGCCTCGGCACGATCCCACACATCATCGTCGCCGATGCGCTTGTCCGGCCGCAGGGCCAGCGCCACATCGATATCGTTGAAACCGAAGTCGGCATACACCTGCATGGCCTGGCGGTGGAACTCGGTGACTTCCGATTCGATCTGCCCGGGCGTGCAGAAGATGTGGCCATCATCCTGGGTGAACGCGCGCACGCGCATGATGCCGTGCAGCGCGCCGGACGGTTCGTTGCGGTGGCAGCCGCCGAACTCGCCGTAGCGCAGCGGCAGGTCGCGGTAGCTGCGCAAGCCCTCGTTGAAGATCTGCACGTGGCCGGGGCAGTTCATCGGCTTGAGCGCGAACGTGTGCTTCTCCGACTCGGTGAAGAACATGTTCTCCTTGTAGTTGTCCCAGTGGCCAGACTTCTTCCACAACGACACGTCCAGCACCATCGGGCAGCGCACTTCCTGGTAGCCGCTCTTCCTGTAGACGCCGCGCATGTACTGCTCGACCTGCTGCCAGATCGCCCAGCCGTTCGGGTGCCAGAACACCATGCCGGGGCTTTCTTCCTGCTGGTGGAACAGGTCGAGCTGCTTGCCAAGCTTGCGGTGATCGCGTTTCTCGGCCTCCTCCAGCTGGTACAGATACGCCTTCAGATCCTTGTCGTTGAGCCAGGCGGTGCCGTAAATGCGGCTGAGCATTGCGTTGCTGGAATCGCCACGCCAGTACGCGCCGGCCACCTTCATCAGCTTGAACGAATGCAGCTTGCCGGTGTTCGGCACGTGCGGGCCGCGACACAGGTCGGTGAACTCGCCCTGCGAGTACAGCGACAGATCCTCGGCGGCGGGAATGCCCTGGATGATCTCGGCCTTGTAGCTCTCGCCCAGGCCGCGGAAGAACGCCACCGCCTCGTCGCGCGACTTCACGCTGCGCGTCACCGGCAGTTGCTCGGCGACGAGCTTGTACATCTCCGCCTCGATCTTCGGCAAGTCCTCGGGCGTGAACGGGCGCTCGTAGGCGAAGTCGTAGTAGAAGCCGTTGTCGATCACCGGGCCGATGGTGACCTGCGCGCCGGGGAACAGCCGCTGCACGGCCTGACCCATCAGGTGCGCGGTGGAGTGGCGCAGGATTTCCAGCGCCTCGGGACTCTTCTCGGTGACGATCTGCACGCTGGCGTCGTGCCCGATCGCGAAGCTGGCGTCGACCAGCCGTCCGTCGACCTTGCCGGCCAGGGTCGCCTTGGCCAGGCCGGCGCCGATCGAGGCGGCCACGTCCTGCACGGTGACGGGGTGATCGAACGGCCTCTTGCTGCCGTCGGGTAGCGTGATTTCAATCATGGAAGCTTCTCTGGAAAAGCAAAAAAGGGCATGACGCCCTTTTCTTTGGTAAACGAAAAAACAAAGGCGTGGCGGCGGTCAGTCGTGGAAGCGGGTAGTTGCCATGTCGCACACTCGGCCGGCGCAGGCGCGGGCCACCTTGGGTCTCGTGAATGATGCCGAGACGCTAGTTTAGCCCGGATTGCCTGTCAATCCACACTTGGCGCAGCCTTGCCGGCCGCGCCCGACGGTAGAATGCCCCGATCTTCCGAGGACACTCCATGCGCATCCTGGTCACCGGCACCGCCGGCTTCATCGGCGCCGCGCTGGCGCAGCGCCTGCTGGCGCGCGGCGACGTGGTGTACGGCGTCGACAACCACAACGCCTACTACGACCCGGCGCTGAAGGAAGCACGGCTGGCGCGCTTCATCGACCATCCGAACTACACGCACCAGCGTGCCGACCTGGCCGACGCGGAGGTGCTGAATCACGCGTTTGCCGCATGCGCACCGCAGCGGGTGGTGAACCTCGCCGCGCAGGCCGGCGTGCGCTATTCGCTGCAGAACCCGCAGGCCTACGTGGCGAGCAACCTGGTCGGCTTCGTCAACATGCTCGAGGCCTGCCGCCACGGCAGCGTGGAGCATCTGGTGTACGCCTCGTCCAGCTCGGTCTACGGCGCCAACCGCAAGCTGCCGTTCGCGGTGGAGGACGCGGTCGACCATCCGGTCAGCCTGTACGCCGCCAGCAAGAAGGCGAACGAGCTGATGGCGCATACCTACAGCCATCTGTATGGCCTGCCCACCACCGGCCTGCGCTTCTTCACCGTGTACGGGCCGTGGGGCCGGCCGGACATGTCGCCGATGCTGTTCGCCGACCGCATCAGCCGCGGCGAACCGATCGACGTGTTCAACTTCGGCCACCACAGCCGCGACTTCACCTATATCGACGACATCGTCGAGGGCGTGATCCGCACGCTCGACCATCCGGCCGAACCGGACCCGGCCTACGACGCGGAGCGGCCGAACCCCGGCAGCTCGAACGCGCCGTACCGCGTCTACAACCTCGGCAACGACCAGCCGGTGCAGCTGCTGCGCTTCATCGAACTGCTGGAGCAGAACTTCGGCCGCCGCGTGGAAAAACGCCTGCTGCCGATGCAGCCAGGCGACGTGCCCGACACCTGGGCCGACGTGACGGCGCTGCGCCGCGACGTGGGCTACGCGCCGAATACCTCGATCGAGGATGGCGTGACACGCTTCGTCGCGTGGTACCGCGAATACCACCGCCTCGACTGATGCACATGCGCGCGCAGGAGCCCCCTTGCGGGCGATACTTTTCGCGGGATTCGGAATTCGCAAGAACACCGCCCGCAAGCGGGCTCCTACGACAACGCGGCCTCAGAAAGGCTTGGCGAGCACCAGCCAGATCACGGCCAGCAGCAGCAGCACCGGCGGTTCGTTGAGCCAGCGCAGCGCGCGCGAGGACGGCAGCGCGTCGCCCTTCTCGCTACGTTTGAGCATGCGCCCGGCCCAGACGAAGTAGGCCAGCAGCACGGCGACCAGGGTCAGCTTGGCGTCGATCCAGTGCGTGCCGGCGGTGACGTTCGGCAACGTCTGCGGAAACACCCGCCAGCCCTGCCACAGGGTCAGCCCGAACAGGAACGCGATGCCGAACATGTTGTGGCCGAACTTGTACAGCCGCCGCCCCATCAGTTGCAGCCGCGCCAGCACCACCGGCTCGTTCGCCGCCTCGGCCAGGTTCACCAGGATCCGCGGCAGGTAGAACACCGTGGCCATCCAGGCAATGACGAACAGCAGATGCAGCGACTTGATCAGCAGATAGGTCATGGCAAAGACACGTGGCCGCTGCGACGCGCAGCGGTCGCGATGATAGCGCGGGGATCGCCGGTCAATCCCGTGCCGGCCCGATGCGCTCCAGCAGCGCATGCAGCAGGCGATCCTGCTGGGCCGCATCGAGCGGCGCGTTGTGCCGGTCGGTGAGCTGGAAGAAATCCTCCACGCGTTCGCCGAAAGTGGCGATGCGCGCGTCGTGCACGCGCACCCCGGTGGCCAGCATCACCTGCGCCACCGCGGCCAGCAGGCCGGGGCGGTCGGTGCCGACCAGGGCCAGCTGGGTGCGGTCGCCGGCGGCGTGGAAGCTGATCTGCGGCGTCATCTGGAAATGTTTCTGGTGGCGCGACAGGCCGCGCTTGCTCGGCTGCACGCCGGCCGATTGCACCAGTGCGCGCTGCAGCCGCTGCTGCAGTTCCTCCGCGCGCGCCGCGCTGACCGGCTGCTGGCTGTCCGCATCGAGCAGCAGGAAGGTGTCCAGCGCCATCCCGGTCGGCGAGCTGAGGATGCGCGACTCCATCACCGAGAAGCGCAAGCGGTCCAGCACCGCGGTGACGGTGGCGAACAGGCCGTCGCGATCGGGCGTGTAGACAAACAGCTCGGTGCTGCCGCGCACCGACAGCGGGTGCACCGCCACCAGCGGCAGCGCACCGTGCGCGCGCAGGATCGCCGCGGTCTGCCAGGCGATCTGCTCGGGCCGATGGCGCAGGAAGCTGAGCTGCGGGAAGTCGGCCCAGACCCGCACCACATCGGCTTCAGCGTGCCCCTCGTCCAGCAGCAGCGCGAGTGCATACTCGGAACATTCGCGCACGCGCGCCCCGATGTCGCGCGGCAGCTCCACGTCGCTGCGCAAGGCGTAGCGGGTACTGGTGTAAAGGTCGGCCAGCAGCCGGTCCTTCCAGCCGTTCCACAGCCGCGGACTGGTGCCGATGATGTCGGCGATGGTCAGCAGGTACAACTGGCCGAGCCGCTCGCGATTGCCGACGACTTGCGCAAACCGGTGCACCACGTCGGGATCGGTGATGTCCTGGCGCTGCGCGGTGGTGCTCATCAGCAGGTGCCAGCGCACCAGCCAGGCGACCTGTTCGACGTCGCCGGGCGGCAGGCCCAGCCGGCTGCAGAAGACGCGTGCATCCTGCTCACCCAGCACCGAATGGTCGCCGCCGCGGCCCTTGGCGATGTCATGGAACAGCCCCGCCAGCAGCAGCACTTCCGGTACCGGCAGGCCGGCCCAGATCTCGCAGCCCAGCGGGAATTCGCGCTGTGCCGCCGGGTCGGCAAAGCGTGCAAGGTTGCGCAGCACGCGCAGGGTGTGTTCGTCGACCGTGTAGACGTGGAACAGGTCGTACTGCATGCGCCCGAACACCTTGCCGAACGCGGGCAGGATCGCCGCCAGCAGGCCGTGCCGGTTCATCCGCCACAGCGCCTCCACCGCCGGCGCGCCACGGCGCAGCAGCCGCAGGAAGGCGGCCAGCACCTCGCCGTCGTCGGCCAGCGCATCGCCATGCGCGGCGGTGGCCTGGTGGATGCGGCGCATGGTGTCAGCGCTGAAGCCGGCCACGCCGGACTGGTCCATCCGCGCGATGAAGATTTCCACCAGGGCGGCCGGCCGGCGCATGAACAAATGCGGGTCGACCGCCGCCAGGCGCTTGCCGTAGCGCACGAAATCCCTGCCCACCGGAACCGCTTCGCCCGGCGGCTCCAGCATCTCCTCGAAGCGCTCGGCCACCTGCATGCCGAGCCGCTCGACCTGGCTGGCGGCGCGGTAATAACCTTGCATGAACTGCTCGACGCCGAGATTCTTCGCGTGCTCGTCCTCGAAGCCCAGCCGCGCGGCCAGCGCGCGCTGGTAGTCGAACAGCAATCGTTCCTCGGGGCGCCCGGCCTCCAGGTGCAGCGCATAGCGGTAGCGGCGCAAGACCGCTTCGGACTGTTCCAGCAAGGCCTGTTCGGCCGGGTCGAGCAGGCCTTCGGCCACCATGTCGGCCAGGTCGTCCGCATGCGCCAGCCGCTGCCCCATCCAGCGCAGGGAGTCGAGCGTGCGCAGGCCGCCCGGGCCGTCCTTGAGGTTCGGCTCCAGGTTGTAGGCGGTATCGTCGTAGCGTGCGTGCCGCGCATTGCGTTCGGCCAGCCGGGCGGCCAGGTATTCCTGCGGCGGCCACAGCGCCGGGTCCTCCACGATGGTCTTGAGTTGCGCGTCGAACGCCGCATCGCCGGCCAGCCGGCGCGCATCCAGCAGGCTGGTGAACACGCTGGCGTCCTGCGCGGCCAGCGCGCGGCACTGCACAGGATCGCGCACCGCGTGGCCAACCTTCAGGCCGACGTCCCACAGCGTGGCGAAAAACTGTTCCAGCGCGCGCAGGCGCGCCGGTTCCGGCGACTGCACCAGCGCCAGCAGGTCCACGTCCGAATACGGAAACAGCAAGCCACGGCCGAAGCCGCCGACCGCGAACAGCGCCGCCCCGGTCACATCGCCAAGGCAGGCGGTCCACACGTGCGCCACGATGCGCGCCACCGACTCGCCGCGGCGTCGCGCCAGCACGCTGGCGTCGGCGCCATCGCGAAACGCGGTGGCCAGCATGCGGTCGACGTCGCCCAGCAGCTGCCGCAACGCCTGCCGCGCCTCCGCCGACACGCCCGAGCGCGGCACGGCTGTCGGCAGACGGGGGAGTGGCGGCAGCACGACGCTCATTGCGAAAGGAACAGGAAATGGGAAATAGGGAATGGGAAAAGCCAGTCTGCCACGCCGCGGCGACATCCGGGTCTTCCCATTCCCTATTCCCCATATCCCTCCATCAGGCATCCGGCCAGGGCGTGAGGATCTCGAAGCCGTCGTCGGTGACGGCGATGGTGTGTTCCCACTGCGCCGACAGCGAGTGGTCCTTGGTCACCACCGTCCAGCCGTCCGGCAGCTGGCGGGTATGCGGCTTGCCGGCGTTGATCATCGGCTCGATGGTGAAGGTCATGCCCTTCTTCAGCTCGACGCCGATACCGGGCTTGCCGTAGTGCAGCACCTGCGGCTCGTCGTGGTAGACCTTGCCGATGCCGTGGCCGCAATACTCACGCACCACCGAAAAGCCGGCCGCCTCGGCATGCTGCTGGATCGCGTGGCCGATGTCGCCCAGCGTGGCGCCCGGGCGCACCGCCTGGATACCGCGCATCATCGCCTCGAAGGTGGTGTCGACCAGCCGTTTGGCCAGCACCGAAGGGGCGCCGGCGATGTACATGCGGCTGGTGTCGCCGTGCCAGCCGTCCTTGATCACGGTGACGTCGAGGTTGACGATGTCGCCGTCCTTGAGCACCTTGCCCTCGTTCGGGATGCCATGGCAGATCACGTGGTTGACCGAGGTGCACAGGGTCTTGGGGAAGCCGTGGTAGCCGACGTTGGCGGGGATCGCCTTCTGCACCTTGACGATGTGCTCGTAGGCGCGCCGGTCCAGTTCCTCGGTGGTGACGCCGGGCTTGACGTACTCCTTGAGCATCGCCAGCACTTCGGCCGCCAGCTTGCCGGCGACGCGCATGCCTTCGAGGTCGGCGGGGGATTTCAGGGTAATGGCCATGGATTCCACTTCATATGGCGACAGAAGCCCAGGAAATCCAGCAACTTGCCGCGCTGCCGGCGGACCGGCTACAATTTCGGAGTTTTGCAGACCTGACCGGCCCGTCTTGACGGCCCGGCCAGCGCAAAGCGAACCGGGATTGTAACCCCCAGCGGTACAACACCCAACCAACGCCACACACGCATCGGCACCGCCTTCGGGGTGCCGCGCCTCGCCCATCAGTGAAACCGGGCCAGTCGCGGTCGAAGCCGGGGATGCGTGGAGGTCCCAACCCCCGAGCCTGTCACCAGGCTCAACAATCGGAGTTACACCCATGGCCCAAGTCACCATGCGCCAGATGCTCGAAGCCGGCGTCCATTTCGGTCACCAGACCCGTTACTGGAACCCGAAGATGGCCCCGTACATCTTCGGTGCCCGCGGCAAGATCCACATCATCAACCTCGAAAAGACCCTGCCGCTGTTCACCGACGCGATGAACTTCCTGTCGGGTCTGGCGCAAAAGCGCGGCACCGTCCTGTTCGTCGGCACCAAGCGCTCGGCGCGCGAGCCGCTGGCCGAAGAGGCCGCCCGCGCCGGCATGCCGTTCGTCACCTCGCGCTGGCTCGGCGGCATGCTGACCAACTTCCGCACCGTGAAGCAGTCCGTTTCGCGCCTGAAGGAGCTGGAAGCGGCCGAGACCGACGGCAGCTTCGAGAAGCTGGTCAAGCACGAAGTGCTGGCCCGTCGCCGCGAGCGCGACAAGCTGCAGGCCTCGCTGGGCGGCATCAAGGACATGAACCGCCTGCCCGACGCGCTGTTCGTGATCGACATCGGCCACGAAGACATTGCCGTGCAGGAAGCCAAGAAGCTCGGCATCCCGGTGATCGCGGTGGTCGACACCAACTACAACCCGGAGCTGGTCGACTACGCCATCCCGGGCAATGACGACGCGATCCGCGCGATCCAGCTGTACGCCCGCGCCGCCGCCGACTCGATCCTCGAAGGCAAGGCCGCCGCGCCGGCCGCCGCCCAGGGCGACGCCAACGACTTCGTCGAGCTGGACGAGGAAGGCAACCCGGTCGCCAAGGTCGATCGCAAGCCGGCTCCGCGCCGCGACGCCGCCCCGCGCAAGAGCGCCCCGCGCCGCGATGGCGGCCGTGACGGCGGCCGCGGCCCGCGCAACGACGGCGCGCCTGCCGCCAAGTAAGCGCGGCGCCGGCGGCCCGGCGCCGCCGTCGCATCCGCACGCGATAACCGCGCGGTGGCGCTCCATCGCCGCCGCGCAACTGACGCATTCAGAGGATTGACGATGAGCAATATTTCCGCACAACTGGTCAAGGAGCTGCGCGAGCGGTCCGGCGCCGGCATGATGGAATGCAAGAAGGCGCTGGTCGAGAACAACGGCGACATCGAAGTCGCGATGGAATGGCTGCGCAAGTCCGGCCTGGCCAAGGCCGACAAGAAGGCCAGCCGCGTCGCCGCCGAAGGCCGCATCGTGGCCGCCCAGGCCCCGGGCAAGGCCGTGCTGGTCGAGATCAACTGCGAGACCGACTTCGTCGCCAAGGACGCCAGCTTCCTGAAATTCAGCGACACCGTCGCCGACGTCGCGCTGAACTCCGGCGCCGCCGACATCGACGCGCTGAAAGCGGCCGCCTACCCGGGCGCCACCAACGTGGAAGAAGCCGCCAAGGCGCTGATCGCCACCATCGGCGAGAAGATCGACGTGCGCCGCCTGGCCCGCGTCTCCACCGACGGCATCATCGGCAGCTACATCCACGGCGGCCGCATCGGCGTGCTGGTGGCGCTCAAGGGCGGTTCCGGCGAACTGGCCAAGGGCATCGCGATGCACGTCGCCGCGATGAACCCGGCCTATGTCCGTGCCGAGGACGTGCCGGCCGACTTCCTCGCCAAGGAAAAGGAAATCGCGCTGGCCGCCATGTCGGACAAGGAAAAGAACAAGCCCGCCGACATCCTGGAGAAGATCGTCTCCGGCAAGGTCCACAAGATCGTCTCCGAGGTCACCCTGCTCGGCCAGCCCTACGTGCTGGACACCAACGTGAGCGTGGCCGAGGCGCTGAAGAAGGAAGGCGCCGACGTGGTCTCGGTGGCTCGCCTGGCCGTCGGCGAAGGCATCGAGAAGGTGGAAGAGGACTTCGCCGCCGAAGTGATGAAGCAGGCCGGCTTGAGGTAATGTGACCCGTCATCCCTGACGGTGAAAACCGGCCGTCCGTGGCCGGACTTTCAGAAAGGGCAGCGCTTCGAACAGGGTCGCGGGAAACCGCGGCCCTGTTCGTTTCCGGACGCGGACCGGCCGCTTCCTGCCTTCCGCTCCTCGTCCCGCCCCCGGCTCTCAGCTACAATGCGCCGGTTTGCCCCACACAATCCGGAGACCCCATGAGCGACCAGCCCAAGTACCGCCGCATCCTGCTCAAGCTCTCCGGTGAAGCGCTGATGGGCGATGCCGACTACGGCATCGACCCGAAGGTGATCGGCCGGCTCGCCGACGAGATCATCGAGGTGCGCCGCGCCGGCGTGGAGGTGGGCGTGGTGATCGGCGGCGGCAACATCTTCCGCGGCGCCGGCCTCGCCGCGGCCGGCATGGACCGGGTCACCGGCGACCACATGGGCATGCTGGCCACGGTGATGAACGCGCTGGCGATGGCCGATGCGATCGAAAAACGCGGCGGCTACGCGCGGGTGATGAGCGCGATCCAGATCCACGACGTGGCCGAGGACTATATCCGCCGCCGTGCGATCCGCCACATCGAGAAAGGCCGCATCGTGCTGTTCGCCGCCGGCACCGGCAATCCGTTCTTCACCACCGATTCCGCCGCCGCGCTGCGCGCGGTGGAAATCGGCGCCGACCTGCTGCTGAAGGCGACCAAGGTGGATGGCGTGTACACCGCCGACCCGGCGCGCCACGCCGACGCCACCCGCTACGAGCAGCTCACCTACGGCGACGTGATCCAGCGCAACCTGCAGGTGATGGACACCGCCGCCATCGCGCTGTGCCGCGACCATGGCATGCCGCTGCGCATTTACGACATGACCGTGCCGGGCAGCCTGATGCGGATCATGCGGGGCGAGTCGATCGGCACCCTGGTCGACGGCGGCTGACCGCGCCGCAGCAAGCCTCACGCCGCGCCACTGCTATAATCGAACGTTGCCAGATCCACCGGGAAGCGCCCATGCTCAACGACATCAAGAACGACGCCCAGACCCGCATGGGCAAGAGCATCGAATCACTCAAGCACGACCTCACCCGCATCCGCACCGGCCGCGCCAGCACGGCGCTGGTGGACGGCATCAAGGTGTCCTACTACGGCTCGGACATGCCGTTGCCCCAGGTCGCCTCGGTCTCGCTGTCCGACGCGCGCACGATCATCATCACGCCGTGGGAAAAAACCATGGTGGCGCCGATCGAGAAGGCGCTGATGGCCTCCGACCTGGGCATCACGCCGACCACCGCCGGCACCGTGATCCGCCTGAACATGCCCGCGCTCACCGAGGAGCGCCGCAGGGAGCTGGCCAGGCACGTCGGCCACGAGGGCGAAAACGCCAAGATCGCGATCCGCAACGTGCGTCGCGACGCCCTGCAGCAGGTCAAGGACCTGCTCAAGGAAAAGCTCATTACCGAGGACGACGACCGCCGCATCGACGACGAGATCCAGAAACTCACCGATCGCGCGGTGAAGGATGTCGACGCCGTGGTCAAGGCGAAGGAAGAGGAGCTGATGGCGCTCTGAGCGTCATCGCATCCACCATGTCCGGCGTCGAGGCCGCCCAGGTTCCGCGCCACATCGCCATCGTGATGGACGGCAACGGCCGCTGGGCGAAAGCCCGACACCGCCCGCGCAGCTTCGGCCACAACGCCGGCCGCAAGGCCGTGCGCGAGGCGATCGAGGCGTGCCTGCGCGAGGGCGTGCAGGCATTGACCCTGTTCGCCTTCTCCAGCGAGAACTGGCAACGCCCGCAGGACGAAGTCGGCGCCCTGATGGGCCTGTTCGTGCGCGCACTGGACAAGGAAGTGGACGAGCTGCATGGCCACGGCGTGCGGCTGCGCTTCATCGGCGACCTGGCCGCCTTCGACGAGGCGCTGCGCGAGCGCATGCAGGCGGCGATGGCCCGCACCGCCGGCAACGACCGGCTGCAGGTGAACATTGCGGTGAGCTACGGCGGTCGCTGGGACATCGTGCAGGCCAGCCGCCAGGCCGCCGCCGCGGTGGCGCGCGGCGAGCTGCGCGCGGACGAGATCGACGAGGCCCGGCTGGGCCAGTGGATGAGCCTGGCCGAGCTGCCGCCGCTGGACCTGTTCATCCGCACCGGCGGCGAATGCCGCATCAGCAACTTCCTGTTGTGGCAGGTGGCGTACGCCGAACTGTACTTTACCGACACCTTGTGGCCCGATTTCGACCAGGCCTGCCTGCGTCGGGCCATCGAAGACTATGCCCGCCGGGAGCGCCGTTACGGCCGTACCGGCGAGCAGGTCGCCACCGCTTCGTAGAGGATTTCCATGCTGCTTCAGCGCATTCTCACCGCCCTGGTGCTCGCGCCGCTGGCGATCCTGATCATCCTGCTGCCACCGACCGGCATCTTCGCGGGCATCGTCGCGCTGGCGTTCCTGGCCGCGGGGTGGGAATGGGCGCAGCTGAGCGGCCTGCACAGCCGCTCATGGCGTGTCGCCCTGCTGCTCGTGGCGGCCGGCGTGTTCGCCCTGCTGTGGCGAAGCCACGCCACCCCGCTGACCCCGCTGCTGCTGGCCGCCGGCGCGGCTTGGTGGCTGCTGGCCTGCCTGTGGCTGCGCCACTTCGCGTTCGCCGCGGCGCCCACTCGCGAAAACCGTACGCTGAAGTTGCTGGCCGGCGCGTTCGTGATCTTCCCGACCTGGGTCGCCCTGGTCAGCATCCATGCGCGCGTGCCGCACGGCCACTGGTGGACCCTGCTGGCGCTGGTGATCGTGTGGGCATCCGACATCGGTGCGTATTTCAACGGCCGCACCTTCGGCAGGCGCAAGCTGGCGCCGCAGATCAGCCCCGGCAAGACCTGGGCCGGCGCCTACGGCGCGATGGTGGCCGGGGTGCTGGTCGCCGAGGCCGGCGGCTGGCTGCTCGGCGTGCGCGGCGCCGCGCTGCTGATGCTGGCGCTGCTGACGGCGCTGACGGTGGCGGCGTCGATCGTCGGCGATCTGATCGAGAGCCTGATGAAGCGGCACGCCCAGGTGAAGGATTCGGGCACCCTGTTCCCCGGCCACGGCGGCCTGCTGGACCGGCTGGACAGCGTGTTCGCCGCACTGCCGGTGTTCGCCGCCGGCCTGGCGCTGCTCGGGCTCGACCAGTGAAAAACGTCGCCGTCCTCGGCGCCACCGGCTCGATCGGCGGCAACACGCTCGACGTCATCGCGCGCCATCCCCAGCGTTTCCGCGCCAGCGTGCTGACGGCGCATCGCCAGGTCGAGGCGCTGGTGGCGCTGTGCGCGCAGCATCGGCCGGCCCTGGCGGTGATCGCCGATCCCTCGCTGGAAACCGAGCTGTCGCGCCGGCTGGTCGCCGCCGGCGTGCGCTGCGAAGTGGCCAGCGGCCACGCCGCGCTGACCGCCGCCGCCGCCGGCGGACTGTGCGACACCGTGGTCGCCGCGATCGTCGGTGCCGCCGGGCTGGAGTCCACCCTGGCCGCCGCGCGCGCCGGCAAGCACCTGCTGCTGGCGAACAAGGAATCCATCGTGATGGCCGGCCCGCTGCTGCTGGAGGCAGTCGCCACCGGTGGCGGTGCGCTGATCCCGGTCGATTCCGAGCACAACGCGATCTTCCAGTGCCTGCCGGGCGGGCGCCCCGAGCTGCGCGGGAGCGGCGTGCGCCGGCTGATCCTGACCGCTTCCGGCGGCCCGTTCCGCGGCCGCACGCGCGCCGAGCTGGCCGACATCACGCCGGACCAGGCCTGCAAGCACCCGAACTGGGTGATGGGGCGCAAGATCTCGGTCGATTCGGCCACGCTGATGAACAAGGGCCTGGAGGTGATCGAGGCGCACCACCTGTTCGGCGCGCCGGCCGAAGCGATCGACGTGGTGGTGCACCCGCAGAGCCTGGTGCATTCGATGGTGGAGTACGTCGACGGCTCGGTGCTGGCCCAGCTCGGCAACCCGGACATGCGCACCGCGATCGCGCACGCGCTGGCGTGGCCGGAGCGGGTCGAATCCGGCGTGGCGTCGCTGGACCTGGCCGCCTGCGCGCCGCTGCAGTTCGAATCGCCGGACCTCAACACCTTCCGTTGCCTGGCGCTGGCATTCCAGGCGCTGCGTGCCGGCGGCGATGCCCCGGCCGTGCTGAACGCTGCCAACGAGATCGCCGTGGAAGCCTTCCTGGCCGGCGCGCTGCCGTTCCTGTCGATCGCCGACGTGGTCGAGGCCGTGCTTGCGGAACTGCCGGCACAAGCCGTGGTCGATGTTGAAACCCTTTGTGAACGCGACCGCACGGCCCGGGAGGCGGCCCGCCGCATCCTGCGCAATGCTTGCTGATATTCTTGCTTCGATGACTTTTCGCCACGGTACTTGATGACTTCCTTCTTCGGCTCGGTGTTCTGGCTGCTGGTCACGCTTGGCGTGCTGGTGACCTTCCACGAATTCGGCCACTACTGGGTCGCGCGCCGTTGTGGGGTCAAGGTGCTGCGCTTCTCGGTCGGTTTCGGCAACGCGATCTGGAAGCGCATCGGCCGCGACGGCACCGAGTACCAGATCGCCGCGATCCCGCTCGGCGGCTACGTGAAGATGCTCGACGCGCGCGAAGGCGAGGTCGACCCAGCCCTGCGCGAGCAGGAATTCACCGGCAAGCCGGTGTGGCAGCGCATCGCCATCGTCGCCGCCGGACCGGGCTTCAACCTGATCTTCACCGTCGTCGCGTTCTGGCTGATGTTCATGCTGGGCCGCCCGGACGTGGCCCCGGTGGTGACCGCGGCGCCGCAAAGCCTCGCCGCCAGCGCCGGCATCCAGTCGGGCGACCGCATCCTTCGCATCGACAACCGCACCGTCGCCACCTGGACCGACACGATGGACGCGGTAGCCAACGCCCTGCTCGGGCGCGCACCGCTGCCGCTCACCGTGTGCGGCCAGGACGGGCGCACGCGCGAGCTGGTGTTGCCGCTGGACGAACTGCCGCCGGGGCAGGACGTGGGCCAGTACCTGGGCAAGCTCGGCCTGAAGCTGGCGCCGCCGCCGGCGGTCGCCGCCACCGTGATGCCCGGCCAGCCGGCCGCACTGGCCGGCATGCGCGGGGGCGACCGCATCGTCAGCGTCAACGGCCAGCCGGTGGAGGACTTCGTCGCATTCGGCAAGCTGGTGCAGACTGCGGCAGCCAAGTCGCTGACGCTGGCGATCGGCATCGAGCGCGAGGGGCAGCCGCTGCGGCTGAACGTCACCGCCAAGTGGGAATCGCTGGAAGGCCAGCCGCCGAAGTGGGTGCTTGGCGTCGGCGCGCCGCCGGTCGAAGCGGCTACCGTGAGCTACGGCCCGCTGAAAGCAATGACCGCCTCGCTCGACACCACCTGGCGCAACACCACGCAGACTTTCGGCATGCTCGGCAAGATGCTCACCGGCGAGGCCTCGACCCGCAACCTGTCCGGCGTGATCGGCATTGCCGAGGTGGCCAACGCGTCGGCCGGCATGGGCCTGCCGTGGTTCCTGCAATTCCTCGCGCTGGTGTCGCTGAGCCTGGCGATCCTCAACCTGCTGCCGATCCCGGTCCTCGATGGTGGGCACCTGCTGTATTATCTCGTCGAATTGATCAAGGGCAGCCCGGTCAGCGAACAGGCGATGGTGGTGGGCCAGTACATCGGCCTGGCGTTGCTGTTCACCCTGATGGGGCTGGCGTTCTACAACGATATCCACCGCATGCTGCTGTCGTGATGCCGATGGTCGGCGAACGCAGCATGTCGGCGACACGCCAGTCCGCGGCGGCACGGCGCGGCGATGTGTCCGCCGACGCACTCCCGCGGTGGAGTGCAGATTCATTTTCGAGGCGGGGCCTGTCCCTGCCTCATGCGTTGATCGGGGCGGCCGCGCCGGCCGCTCCATCGAAATAACCCAACGGAATCGACGATGAAGCGTATCGCCGCGCTGATCCTGCTTGCCTCCCTCTCCGCCAATGCGTTCGCGTTCGACCCATTCGTGGTGTCGGACATCCGCATCGACGGCCTCAGCCGGATCTCGGCCGGTACCGTGTACAACTACCTGCCGATCAACAAGGGCGACCAGTTGACCAACGACGGCGCCCAGCGCGCCATCCGCGCGCTGTACCGCACCAAGTTCTTCAGCGACGTGGAGTTCGAGCGCGAAGGCAGCATCCTGGTGATCAAGGTGGTCGAGCGGCCGTCGATCGCCAAGCTGACCCTGCGCGGCAACAAGGACATCAAGACCGACGACCTGAAGAAGGGCCTGAAGGAAATCGGGCTGTCCGAGGGCGAGACGTTCGACCGCCTGGCGCTGGACAACGTGCAGCAGGAACTGATCCGGCAGTACTACAACCGCGGCAAGTACAACGTCTCGGTCGATCCGCACGTGACCCGGCTGGACCGCAACCGCGTCGCCGTCGAGATCGAGATCCGCGAAGGCAAGGCCGCCAAGATCAAGGAACTGAACATCCTCGGCAACCATGCGTTCACCGACAAGCAGATCCGCGAAGGTTTCGAATCGGATACCACCAACTGGATGTCGTGGTACTCGAAGGACGACCAGTACTCGCGCGAGAAGCTCTCCGGCGACCTGGAGAAGCTGCAGTCCTACTACATGGACCGCGGCTATGCCGATTTCGGCGTCGACTCCACCCAGGTGGCGATCGCGCCGGACAAGCGCGCGATGTACATCGACGCCAGCATCAAGGAAGGCGAGATCTACAAGGTCGCCGACGTCAAGCTGCTCGGCGAGCTGATCCTGCCGGAGGCGACCATGCGCCAGCTGGTCTTCATCAAGGCAGGCGAGACCTTCAACCGCGCCGCCGTCGAAGCCAGCACCAAGGCGATCAAGGCGATCCTGGCCAACATCGGCTACGCCTACGCCAAGGTCACCCCGATCCCGAAGCTGGACAAGGAAAAGCGCACGGTCGACCTGACCCTGTACGTCGAACCCGGCCAGCGCGTGTACGTGCGGCGGGTGGTGTTCCAGGGCAACACGCGCACCGAGGACGACGTGCTGCGCCGCGAGATGCGCCAGCTCGAGGGCTCCTGGTACTCGCAGGCGGCGATCGACCGCTCCAAGGTCCGCCTGCAGCGGCTGGGCTACTTCAAGAAGGTCGACATCGACCAGAAGATGGTGCCCGGTACCCAGGACAAGGTGGACGTCACCGTCAAGGTCGAGGAGCAGTCCGCCGGCAGCATGCAGTTCGGCATCGGCTATTCGCAGTACTCCGGCATCATCCTGAATGCCTCGGTGTCGCAGAACAACCTGTTCGGCACCGGCGACAGCTTCTCGATCAGCGGCGAGCGCAGCACCTACTACACCCGCCTCGGCCTCAACTACTACAACCCGTACCTGACCGACAGCGGCATCGGCATCGGCTACAGCGCCTCGTACTCGAAGACCGACTACGGCAACACCGATTTCGCCAACTACGCCACCAGCGCGAAAAGCTTCTCCACCTACCTCGGCATCCCGATCAGCGAAACCGACGGCCTGCGCGTGGGCCTGGGCATCAGCAGCAACAAGGTCAACCTGTTCCAGGGCTACAGCCCGCAGGTGCTGCTCGACTACCAGAACGAGATCGGCAACAAGACCATCCACACCTGGACCGGCACGCTGGGCTGGAACCACGACACCCGCAATGGCTACTGGGCGCCGACCCGGGGCGGCCTGATCTCCGCCTCGACCGACATCGCCCTGCCCGGCTCGACCGTGCAGTACTGGAAGCTCAGCACCGAGCTCAACCACTACTGGCCGATCGGCAAGGGCTTCGTGCTGTACCTCGACGGCCAGGTCGGCTACGGCAAGACCTACGGCGGGAACGGCATCAGCGACGACGCCTTCACGGCATTGAAGGACGCCAGCCTGGCGCAGAGCCCCGGTCACGTCATCACCGACATGCGCCAGGACCTGCCGTTCTGGCAGAACTACTACGCCGGCGGCGTGCGCGACGTGCGCGGCTACCAGGACAATACGTTGGGACCGCGGGTCTGCATCGACGGCAGCGCGCCCGACGCCAACGGCATGTGCAACAACGGCGCCTATTACGCACAGCCGATCGGCGGCGCGTTCAAGGTGCTCGGCACCGCACAGGTGTTCCTGCCGCTGCCGTTCCTGAAGGACGTCAACACCGCGCGCGTGTCCTGGTTCATGGACGTCGGCAACGTCTACAAGGACTACAAGAGCTTCGACGCCAGCGAGCTGCGCGCCTCCACCGGCCTGTCGCTGCAGTGGCAGGCGCCGATCGGCCCGCTGATCATCAGCTTCGCCGTACCGCTGCGTTCCAAGGCCGCCGATCGCCACTACGAGGAGCGCATCCAGTTCACCTTCGGCAGCCAGTTCTGAGCTGACCCCAAGTCGGGGATCGAAGGAAAGCGCGGCCGGGCCGCGCTTTCTTTTGCCGGCCTGCCGTCGCCTGGCGCACTGCAGGCCATGGTGCCACCCCCTACAATGGCCGGCAGGTTCCGGAGCCACGCATGAGCGCAATCAACTACACGGTGACCGAGCTGGCCGAACGCTTCGGCCTCGGCTTCAGCGGCGATGGCGCACGAGTCATCGGCGGCGTCGGCACGCTGACCGGCGCCGACCCCGGCCAGCTGAGCTTCCTCGCCAACAGCAAGTACACCGCCCAGCTGGCCGCCACGCGCGCCGGGGTGGTGGTGCTGCGCGAGGAGAACCTTGCCGACTGCCCCACCGCGGCGCTGATCGCGCGCGACCCGTACGTCGCCTACGCAAAGATCGCCGCACTGTTCGAACGGCTGCCGGCCGCACCGGCGGGCATCCACCCCACTGCCGTGGTCGCCACTGGGGCGCAGGTCAGCGCCAGCGCCAGCATCGGGCCGGGCTGCGTGATCGCGGACGGCGCGGTGATCGGCGACGGTGCCGTGCTCGGCCCGCACTGCCTCATCGGCGAGGACTGCACCGTCGGCGCGCAGTCGCGGCTGGTCGCGCGCGTCACCCTGGTGACGCGGGTCACGCTGGGCCGGCGCGTACTGGTGCACCCGGGCGCGGTGATCGGCTCGGATGGCTTCGGCCTCGCTTTCGACACCGACCACTGGATCAAGCTGCCGCAGCTCGGCGGCGTGCGCATCGGCGACGACTGCGAGATCGGCGCGAACACCACCATCGACCGCGGCGCGCTGGACGACACCGTGCTGGAAGAGGACGTGCGGCTGGACAACCAGATCCAGATCGCGCACAACGTGCACGTCGGCGCGCACACCGCGATGGCCGGCTGCGCCGCGGTGGCCGGCAGTGCGAAGATCGGCCGCTGGTGCATGATCGGCGGCAACGCCGGCGTGCTCGGCCATCTCGAACTGGCCGACCGGGTTACCATTACCGCCAAGAGCCTGGTCACGCACTCGATCCGCGAGCCCGGCGAATATTCATCCGGCGTGCCGCTGCAGGACAACCGCCAGTGGCGGAAGAACGCGGCGCGCTTCAAGCATCTGGACGAGTACGCGCGTCGCGTGTCGGCGCTGGAGAAGGACAGCGACAATGAGTGAGCAAGGCGACTTCACGGCACTGCCGATCAACGTGGAACAGATCCAGGAACTGCTGCCGCACCGCTACCCGTTCCTGCTGGTGGACCGCGTGGTCGAGATCGTGCCCGACGTCAGCGTGGTCGCGCTGAAGAACGTAACCATCAACGAGCCGTTCTTCCAGGGCCACTTCCCCGGCCACCCGGTGATGCCCGGCGTACTGCTCATCGAGGCGATGGCGCAGGCCGCCGGCCTGCTGACCCAGCTGAGCCGCCACGCGAAGGGCGACAAGGGCAGCCCGCTGTTCTACCTGGTCAAGGTCGACAACGCGCGCTTCAGCGCGCCGGTGGTGCCCGGCGACCAGTTGCGCTTCGAGGTCAGCCAGAAACGCCTGGTGCGCGGCATGGGTCTGTTCGTGGCACGCAGCCTGGTCGACGGCAAGGAAGTGGCCAGTTGTGAACTGATGTGCGCCGCGAGGGCCGGGAAATGATCCATCCCACTGCGCTGATCGATCCTTCCGCCGTCATCGGCGCCAACGTCGGCATCGGCGCCTACAGCGTGATCGGCGCCGAAGTCGAGATCGGCGACGGCACGGTGATCGGTCCGCATGTGGTGATCGAAGGCCCCACGAAGATCGGCCGTGACAACCGCATCGCCCAGTTCGCCTCGCTGGGCGGCGCACCGCAGGACAAGAAGTGGGAAGGCGAGCGCACCGAGCTGGTGATCGGCGACCGCAACCTGATCCGCGAATTCACCACGCTCAACCGCGGCACCGGCCACGGCGGCGGCGTCACCCGCATCGGCAACGACAACTGGGTGCTCGCCTACGTGCACATCGCGCACGACTGCCAGATCGGCAACAACGTAGTGTTCTCCAACTATTCCGCACTGGCCGGCCACGTCACCATCGGCGACTGGACGATCCTGTCCGGCTATTCCGGCGTGCACCAGTTCTGCAAGGTCGGCGCGCACGCCTTCATCGGCATGGGCTGCCTGGTCGGCCACGACGTGCCGCCGTTCGTGATGATGGCGAACGAGCAGCAGGGCCGCCCGCGCGGTATCAACAGCGAAGGCCTGAAGCGCCGCGGCTTCGACGCCACGCGTATCGCCGCGATCAAGCGCGCCTACCGCACGCTGTACATGGCCGGCCTGCCGCTGCCCGAGGCGCGCGAGAAGCTGGTCGAGCTGGCGCGTGAGAGCGATGACGTGCGCGCGATGCTGGAATTCCTCGACCACAGCGAGCGGGCGCTCGCCCGATAAGCGTCTCGCTTGTCGGGCAATCAGGCACTCGCTCTGGCTTATGCTTCCGGCATGACTGACCACCCGCCGCTCGAATCCCCCCTGATCGCCATCCTCGCCGGCGAAGACTCCGGCGACCAGCTCGGCGCCGACCTGATCGCGGCGTTGCGCCAGCGCTACCCGCAGGCGCGTTTCGTCGGCATCGGCGGCGCGCGCATGCAGCGCGAGGGCTTCGAATCCTGGTACGACATCCGCGAGCTGTCGCTGTTCGGCTTCAGCGAGGTGATCCGCCACCTGCCGCGCCTGCTGCGCCTGCGCAAGGTGCTGCTCGCGCGCCTGCTCGAGGAGCGGCCGGCGGTGGTGGTCGGCATCGACGCCCCCGACTTCAACCTCGGCGTGGAGCAGCGCCTGAAGCAGGCCGGCGTACTCACCGTGCACTACGTCAGCCCGTCGGTGTGGGCCTGGCGCGAGCAGCGCGCGCAGAAGATCGGCCGAAGCGCCAGCCGCGTGCTGTGCCTGTTCCCGATGGAGCCGGCGATCTACGCGAAGCACGGCGTCGACGCCCGCTTCGTCGGTCACCCGCTGGCCGACCGTTTCGCGCTGGTCTCCGACCGCGTCGGTGCACGCGAGCTCCTGCAGCTGCCGCAGCAGGCGCCGGTGCTGGCCGTGCTGCCCGGCAGCCGGCTGTCCGAGGTCAGCCGGCTGGGGCGGGCCTTCATCGAAGCGGCGAATCGCGTGGCCGCCGCCGTGCCCGGGCTGCGCGTGGTGATCCCGGCCGCCAACCCGCAGGTGCGCGCCCGACTCGGCGAACTGCTCGCCGACAGGCCGCAGGACGAAACCGCGCCGCTGCTGCTGGACGGCCACGCGCACGAGGCGATACTGGCCGCCGACGTGGTGCTGCTGGCTTCCGGCACCGCCACGCTGGAGGCGATGCTGGCCAAGCGGCCGATGGTGGTGGGCTACCGCGTCGCACCGCTGAGCTACCGCATCGCCCTCGCGCTGAAGATGCTGAAGACCGACATCTACGCGCTGCCGAACATCCTGGCCCGCGCCTGCGGCCTCGGCGACGGCCTGCTGGTGCCCGAGCTGATGCAGGACGACTGCACCGCCGACAAGCTGGCCGCCGCCACCCTGGCGCTGTTCAAGGACAGCGAGCGGCGCGGCGCGATCGTGGCCGCATTCGAGCAACTGCACCAAGCCCTGCGCGGCGGCCTGGAAGGCCACGCGGGGGATCGTGCGGCGGCGGCGATCGCCGAGCTGATCGACGCGCAACGCCGCGATGGATAAGCGCCCGGCCGACCCCTGCCGGGGCGAACCTTCCCCGCGGCGGGAGGAACCGGCGAACGCAGGCAGCATCTTCATCGCCGGCGTCGACGAAGCCGGCCGCGGCCCGCTGGCCGGCCCGCTGGCGGTGGCCGCGGTGATCCTCGATCCGGCCCGCCCGATCGTCGGGCTGAACGACTCCAAACAGCTCAGCGAGGCGAAGCGCGAGGCGCTGTATCCGCTGATCATCGAGCGCGCGCTGGCGTACCGCATCGTGCTGATCGAGCGCGACGAGATCGACCGCCTGAACATCCTCCAGGCCACCATGACCGGCATGTGCCGCGCGCTGGCCGGCCTTGCGCCGGCCGCCCACGCGGCGCTGATCGACGGCAACCAACTGCCGCGCGACCTGCCCTGTCCCGGCCGCGCGATCGTCGGCGGCGACGCGCTGGAGCCGGCGATCAGCGCGGCCTCGATCCTGGCCAAGGTCAGCCGCGACCGCGTGATGGTGGCGCTCGATGGCGAGTACCCCGGCTACGGTTTCGCCGCGCACAAGGGCTACTCGACGCCGGCGCACCTGGCCGCGCTGCAGCGGCTCGGGCCATGCGCGCAACACCGCCGCAGCTTCGCGCCGGTGCGCCTGCTGCTGGACCAGGGCCAGCTGTTCTAACTGCCGCGCCGGCCGCTGATCGCGCACCGGATGAGACTGACCGGCATAGGCCATCGGTCTATGCAACTTTCTCCCGATCGGGAGCATCATTGACATCAGGGAACGCCACCCGCACGGACGCATCCGCAGCAGCAGCGATGTCCAGCCGGCGCCGACCCGCCGACCCGCTGCCACAGGTGCCTCGATGCACCACGCAGACCGCAGGAGTCGTGCCATGATGCCTCCGTCCATCCGCCCATCCGTTCCACCGATGCCGGCCAGCATGGCCGTGCCCGAGTCGGTCCATCTCGCACCCGACGGCGTCGACGAGGCGCTGCCGCTGCATGCCGACTACAACCTCCGCCCGCTGGCGGTGAACAGCCTGGAGCATTACGTGTTGCCCGCCGGGGAGGATGGCGAACGCTTCCGCGTCCGCTGAGGCGCGCCGCTTCCCCTGCCCCGGGCATCCCGCTACGCTGGCGGCATACCACAGGGAGATGGAAGACATGCGCCGCCTCGGCATCGCACTGCTCGGACTGCTGTTCTGCCTGGCCGCCCATGCCGGCGTGCAACCGGGAGATGCACCGCCAGACGCGCTGGGCACGACCCAGGACGGCAAGACGGTGAGCGTCTCGTCGCTGCATGGCAAAGTGGTAGTGGTCAGCTTCTGGGCCACCTGGTGCGGCTACTGCATGAAGGAACTGCCGATACTGGCGGGCCTGCAGACGCTGGCAACCGAGCGTGGCCTGCCCCTGCAGGTAGTCACCATCAATCACGAAGAAGACCGGCAGACCTACGTGCGGACCGTTCGTGCCCTGCGCCCGCGCCTGCCCGGCCTGCTGATGACCTGGGACCGCGACGGCACCCTCGGCAAACCGTACGGCACCGACAAGGGCATCCCGGTCATGGTGATGCTGCATCGCGACGGCACCGTGGCCCATGTGCACGTGGGCTATGGCGAAGACATGCTGGACAGCCTGGTCGCCGAGATCAACGCACTGCTGGCCGAGCCGGCACCGCCGGCGGTGGCCGTCGCGCCGGGCTGAGCGGCAAGCTCCGGCGAGGCGCCGCCGCGCTTCGCGCAAACCGCACGGAAGTCAATCTTGCCGCTGGACAAGGTGCCGGGTAGCCTGCGGGGACTCACCGCGCAAGAACGCATGACCGTCCGCTATACCCACCTGCACCTGCACAGCGAATACTCGCTGGTCGATTCGACCATCCGCATCAAGGCGCTGGTCGCCGCCTGCGTGCGCGACGGCATCCCGGCGCTGGCGCTGACCGACGACAGCAACATGTTCGCGCTGGTGAAGTTCTACAAGGCCTGCAGCGCCGCCGGCATCAAGCCGATCGGCGGCTGCGACCTGTGGATGGCCGCGCCGGACGACCCGCGCCCGTGGCGGCTCACCCTGCTGTGCCAGCACCGCGCGGGCTATCTCAATTTGTCGCGACTGGTTTCGCGCGCCTGGCAGGAAGGCCAGCACCGCGGCCGTGCGCTGGTCGAGGCCGGCTGGCTGAGCGTCGATGCCAGCGACGGGCTGATCGCCCTGCTCGGCCGCGAGAGCGAAGTCGGCCGCCTCGCGCTGAACCAGGGCAACGAGGCCGCACTGGCGAAGCTGCGTCCGCTGGCGCGGCTGTTCCCCGAGCGGCTGTACCTGGAGCTGACCCGCTGCGGCCGCGAGGGCGAAGAAGCCTGGAACACCGCCGCGCTGGCGCTGGCCGCCGAACTGGGCCTGCCGGTGCTGGCCAGCAACGACGTGCGCTTCCTCACCCAGGACGATTTCGGCGCGCACGAGGCGCGCGTGTGCATCCAGCAGGGCCGCGTGCTGGCCGACCCCAAGCGCCCGCGCGACTACAGCGACCAGCAATACCTGAAGACGCCGGAGGAAATGGCCGCGCTGTTCGCGGACCTGCCCGAGGCGCTGGAAAACACCGTCGAACTGGCGAAACGCTGCACCCTGGAACTGAAGTTCGGCACCTACTACCTGCCCGACTTCCCGGTGCCCGCAGGCCACGACCTCGACAGCCACATCCGCGAGCTGGCACGGCAAGGTCTCAAGGAACGCCTGGCCAACGCGCCGCTGGCCGCCGACCACACGCTCGCCGACTACCAGGCGCGGCTGGAGCGCGAGCTGGACGTCATCGTCAAGATGGGCTTCCCCGGCTACTTCCTGATCGTGGCGGACTTCATCAACTGGGGTAAACAGAACGGCATCCCGGTTGGCCCCGGCCGCGGTTCCGGTGCCGGCTCGCTGGTGGCCTGGGCGCTGAAGATCACCGACCTGGACCCGTTGCAGTTCAACCTGCTGTTCGAGCGCTTCCTCAACCCCGAACGCGTGTCGATGCCCGACTTCGACATCGACTTCTGCATGGACCGCCGCGACGAGGTGATCGACTACGTGGCGCGCAAGTACGGCCGCGACCGCGTCAGCCAGATCATCACCTACGGCTCGATGGCCGCCAAGGCCGTGCTGCGCGACTCCGGCCGCGTGCTCGGCTTCGGCTACACCCAGGTCGACCGCATCGCCAAGCTGATCCCGGCGCGGCCGCTCGACCTCACGCTGTCGTGCGCGCTGGGCCGCAGCGAGAAGGCGAAGAAGGAGCCCGAGCGCGTCGTCAAGGAATTCTGCGAGCTGTACGAGCAGGACGAGGAAGCGCGTGCGCTGATCGACCTGGCGCTGAAGCTCGAAAACCTCACCCGCAACGCCGGCAAGCACGCCGGCGGCGTGGTGATCGCGCCCAGCCCGCTCACCGACTTCGCGCCGCTGTACTGCGAAGCCGGCGGCGGCGGCGTGGTGACCCAGTACGACAAGGACGATGTCGAGGCGGTCGGCCTGGTCAAGTTCGACTTCCTCGGCCTGCGCACGCTGACCATCATCGACTGGGCGGTGAAGGCGATCAACGCGCGCCGCGCGAAAGCCGGCGAGGCCCTGCTCGACATCTCGGCGCTGCCGCTGGACGACCCGGCGTCGTACGAGCTGCTGAAGAAGGCGCAGACCGTCGCGGTGTTCCAGCTGGAATCCTCCGGCATGCAGCGCATGCTGAAGGACGCGAAACCCGACCGCTTCGAGGACATCATCGCGCTGGTGGCGCTGTACCGCCCCGGCCCGATGGACCTGATCCCCAGCTTCGTGGCGCGCAAGCACGGCCGCGAGGACGTGGAATACCCCGACCCGCGCGTCGAGCCGATCCTGAAAGAGACCTACGGCATCATGGTCTACCAGGAACAGGTGATGCAGATGGCGCAGATCGTCGGCGGCTACTCGCTCGGCGGCGCCGACCTGCTGCGCCGCGCGATGGGCAAGAAGAAACTCGAGGAGATGGCCAAGGAGCGCGCCAAGTTCCGCGAAGGCGCGGCGAAGGACGGCCTCAGCGGCGAGAAGGCCGATTCCATCTTCGACCTGATGGAGAAGTTCGCCGGCTACGGCTTCAACAAGTCGCATGCCGCCGCCTACGCGCTGGTCTCCTACCAGACCGCCTGGCTGAAGGCGCACTACCCGGCCGAGTTCATGGCCGCGACGATCTCCTCGGACATGGACAACACCGACAAGGTGGTGACCTTCCTCGACGAGTCGCGCGCCATCGGCATCGCCGTGCAGCCGCCGGACGTCAACGCGTCCGAGTACATGTTCGTGGCAGTGGAACCGAAGGTCATCCAGTATGGCTTGGGCGCGATCAAGGGCGTCGGCCAGGGCGCCTGCGAAGCCATCGTCGCCGAGCGCGCCAACGGCAGGTACGCCGACCTGGCCGACTTCTGCCGCCGCGTCGATCCGACCCGGCTCAACCGCCGCGTGCTGGAGGCGCTGATCCTCTCCGGCGCTCTGGATGCGCTCGCCGCCAACCGCGCCAGCCTGATGCTGCAGCTGCCCGACGCGATCAAGGCCGCCGAACAGCACCTGCGCGACCGCCAGTCCGGCCAGAACGACATGTTCGGCGCAGCGATGGGCAACGCCACGCCGGTGCTGAAGATCGAGTTGCCGACCGTGCCCGAATGGCCGCTGGAGCAGAAGCTGCAGGGCGAGCGCGACACGCTCGGCCACTACCTGTCCGGCCATCCCACCGACCCGTGGAAGGACGAGCTGGCGCAGCTGTCGACCTGCCCGCTCGGCGAGATCGCCGACCGCTACCAGCCGCCGAAGCCGCGCAAGAACGACCACGACGACGGCAACCGTTTCCGCCGCGGCCCCGACACGCCATGGACCGTCGCCGGCATGGTCACCGCCGTGCGCAAGCGCGGCGACAGCGACGCGTTCGTGCGGCTGGAGGACGGCAGCGGCATCATCGAGGTGAGCTTCTTCGGCGAGCTGTACCAGCAGATGGCGCCGCTGCTGACCCGTGACGAGATGCTGGTGGTCGACGGCGGCCTGCGCATCGACGACTTCTCCGGCGGCGGCTTCCAGCTGCGCGCGCGCAGCGCCTGCTCACTGGCCGACGCCTGCCGCCGGCACGCGCGATTGCTGCAGCTGAAGTTGAACGGCATCGGCCCGGGTTTCGTCGGCCAGCTGCAGCAGGCGCTGGCCGGCTACCGCGGCGGCCGCACCAGCGTGACCCTGCACGGCTACCGCAACCGCCATGCGCAGGCCGATCTCGAACTCGGCGAAGCCTGGCGTGTGGAAGCCATCCCGGAGCTGCTGCGCACCGTGCGCGCGCTGCCCGGCGTGCAGGCCGCGCGCCTACGCATCGTCAAGCAGCAGGACTGAGCCGCTTCGCCCCCGCAGGAGCCCGCTCGCGGGCGATGCTTTGAAAGCCCGGATGACCAGACATTCGTCTGTTGAGAGCCGGAATTCGCAAAAGCAAAAAGCATCGCCCGCGAGCGGGCTCCTACGGCTTGCCTCGTTCCATCATCGCCTTCAAATCCGCGAACGGATTGCCGGTGGCCGGCGCCGCCGCCTCCACCGCCATCACCCCACCGCGCACATGGTCGATGTACCGCGCGTGCTCGTTGTCGTGGCAGTACACGCACAACAGTTCCCAGTTGCTGCCGTCCGGCGGGTTGAAATCGTGGTCGTGGTTGCGGTGGTGCACGGTCAGTTCCTGCAGGTTGGCGCGGGTGAACTCGCGCGCACAACGACCGCACACCCACGGGTACATCTTCAGCGCGCGCTCGCGATAGCCCAGTTCGCGCTGTTCGGCGGCGTGCCGGGCCTCGGCCACGATGCGGTCGAGTTTCGCGTTGTCGATGGGCTTGCTGGGCATGGCGAGGATCCGGCGGCGGCGTTCGATGGGGCGGACGATAGCGCAACCGCCCGGCCTGCGGCAGGCATCTGTCGATCCCGTCACAGCCATACGGCGGCGTTCTCGCGTTTTTCTGCGGGACGGTATACTGAGTCGCTTCTGTGCCATGAATAGCAACGAATGAACCCCAACTTCCTCGATTTCGAACAACCGATTGCCGAACTGGACGCGAAGATCGAAGAGCTTCGCCACGCCAGTGACGGCCAGGCGTTCAACATCGAGGATGAGGTGGGCCGCCTGCGCGAGAAGCTGAAGATCAAGACCGCCGAGATCTTCCGCAACCTCAACTCGTGGCAGACCACCCAGCTCTCGCGCCACCCGGCGCGGCCGTACACGCTGGACTACATCGGCGTGATCTGCGAGGAGTTCCACGAGCTGGCCGGCGACCGCATGTACGCCGAGGACGCTGCCATCGTGGGCGGGCTGGGCCGCATCAACGGTCGACCGGTGGTGATCATCGGCCACCAGAAGGGCCGCAACACCAAGGACAAGGTGCGCCGCAACTTCGGCATGCCGCGCCCCGAGGGCTACCGCAAGGCACTGCGCCTGATGAAGATGGCCGAGCGCTTCGGCCTGCCGCTGCTGACCCTGATCGACACCCCCGGCGCCTACCCCGGCGTGGGCGCCGAGGAACGCGGCCAGAGCGAGGCGATCGCGCGCAACCTGCTGGAGATGGCCGAGCTGAAAGTGCCGATCATCTGCACCGTGATCGGCGAGGGCGGCTCCGGCGGCGCGCTGGCGATCGGCGTGGGCGACCGCACCAATATGCTGCAGTACTCGACCTATTCGGTGATCTCGCCGGAAGGCTGCGCCTCGATCCTGTGGAAAAGCCCGGACAAGGTGAAGGACGCCGCCGAGGCGCTGGGCATGACCGCACCGCGCCTGTTCGAACTGGGCCTGGTCGACAAGCTGATCCGCGAACCGCTGGGCGGCGCGCACCGCAACCCGCGCTCGATGGCGATCCGCCTGAAGGCGGTGCTGCTGAACCAGCTCGACGAACTGCAGGCGATGCCGCTCACCGATCTGCTGCAGCAACGCTACCAGCGGTTGCGCGGCTACGGCGCGTACCAGGAATAGCCGCCTGCAGCCGGCCCGGCCGCGCGCTACCATCGGCGGCATTCCCGCCGCCGGTAGCCGACCATGGCCCACGACAAGCTCGCCGTACTGATCGACGCCGACAACGCCCGCCCGGCGATCGTCGAGGGCCTGCTGGCCGAGGTGGCCAAGTACGGCACCGCACACGTCAAGCGCATCTACGGCGACTGGACCAAGCCCGATCTCAGCGGCTGGAAGGAAGTGCTGCTGCGCCATTCGATCCAGCCGATCCAGCAGTTCCGCTACACCGTCGGCAAGAACGCCACCGACTCGGCGATGATCATCGACGCGATGGACCTGCTCTACGCCGGGCGCTTCGACGGCTTCTGCATCGTCTCCAGCGACAGCGACTTCACCCGGCTTGCCTCGCGCATCCGCGAATCCGGCCAGACCGTGTACGGTTTCGGCGAGAAGAAGACGCCCGAGCCGTTCCGCACCGCCTGCGACAAGTTCATCTACACCGAGGTGCTGGCCGGCATCGCCGAGACCGAGACCGCGGCGGCGCCGAAGCAGCGCTCGGCGAAGGAGCTGCGCGGCGACACGCGCCTGATGAACCTGCTGCGCGGCGCGCTGGAGGCCGCCTCGGACGACACCGGCTGGGCCAGCCTGGGCACCATCGGCAACATCATCAGCAAGCAGTCGCCCGACTTCGACTCGCGCAACTACGGCTACGCCAAGCTCAGCGGCCTGATCAAGGGGATCGGCCTGTTCGACACCGAGGAACGGCAGATCGGCAACGGCAAGCACCTCTACGTGCGGCCCCGCGAAAGCAGGAAGTGAACGAGCCGCTGCACCAGCACCTGCAGGCCGCACTGGCGTCCATGCCGTTGCCGGCAGGGCTGTGCGTGGCGTTCAGCGGCGGCCCGGATTCCAGCGCCCTGCTGCATGCGCTGGCGCAGTTGCCGGCCGCACGCACGCACGGGCTGCGCGCGCTGCATGTCGACCACGCGCTGCACCCGGACAGCGCGGCATGGGCGGCGCACTGCGAGCGCTTCTGCGCCGCCCTGGACGTGCCGTGCGAGGTGCTGCGCGTGCGGGTCGACGGCGACACCGGGCTGGGCGTGGAAGCCGCCGCACGCGACGCGCGCTACGCCGCGCTGGCGATGCAACTGCGCGAAGGCGACTGCCTGCTGCTCGGCCACCATCGCGACGACCAGGCCGAGACGGTACTGCTGAAACTGTTGCGCGGCGCCGGACCGGAAGGACTCGGCGGCATGCGCGCGCTGCGCCCGTTCGGCCGCGGCCAGCTGTGGCGCCCGCTGCTGGCGCTGTCGCGGCGGCAGTTACGCGATTACGTGGCGGCACACCGGCTCGAATGCATCGACGACCCCTCCAACGCCGACACCCGCCTCGCGCGCAACCAGCTGCGCCACGAGATCCTGCCGCGGCTGGCGCGGCACTGGCCGCAAGCAGTGGATTCGATCCTGCACAGCGCCGCCCTGTGCCGCGCCGCGGCGGACGCACTGCAAGCGCACTGGCTGGCCGCCTTCGACGCGCTGCACGACGCGGCCAGCGGCAGCCTCGACGCCCACGGCTGGCTGGCGCTGGCGCCGGCGCTGCGCGAGCCCTTGCTCGACCACTGGCTGCACGCGCGCGGCCTGCGCGCCCCCGGCAAGGCGCAGCGCCGGCAGATCGAACGCCAGTGCGGTGCGCGTGCCGGCCAGCTGCCATGCGTCCGCTGGGCCGGTACTGAACTGCACATCTGGAAAGGCCGGCTGTGGGCGCTGCCGCCCGGGCGCGCCGTCGACGCCGGCTGGCAGGTGCGCTGGCGCGGCGAGCCGCTGGCACTCCCCGACGGCGGCGAGCTGACCCTGGCCATCGAGGACACCCGCCTCGACGAGCCGCTGCTGGTGTGCCTGCGCCGCGGCGGCGAGCGCATCAAGCCCGACGGCGACGCGCACACGCGCGAGCTGCGTGACCTGTTCCAGCAGGCGCAGCTGCCGCCGTGGCGGCGCCACGCCTGTCCGCTGCTGTACGCCGACGACGAGCTGGTCGCGGTGGCCGACCGCTGGATCAGCGCCCGTGGCGCGGCAATTTTCCGCCAGGCCGGCACATCGCCGCGCTGGCGCGCGGGGCGCTGATCCAGGTCACGCCAACGCCGCTCCGCAGCCCGCGCAGATTGATTCCGGACAGCCGCTGCGCTAGCGTTGCGGGCCATGGCCAAGACCGCTCCCACCCCCGGCAAGACCCCGCCCGCCGCCGATTTCGAACACTCCCTCGACGAGCTGGAGCAACTGGTCGCGAAGATGGAGAGCGGCGAGATGAGCCTGGATGAATCGCTGGCCTCGTTCGAGCGCGGCATCGGCCTGTTCCGCCATTGCCAGCAGTCGCTGGAGCAGGCCGAACTGCGCGTGCGGCTGCTGCTCGACCCCGAAGCCCCCGACAGCGCCGAACCGTTTGAACCCGAACTCTGAGCTTGGCCCCGCCCTGCAGTCGCTGATCGCCCGCGCCGAACAGGCGCTGGACCACAGCCTGCCGCCGGCCGACTACTCCCCCGCCGAACTGCATCGCGCGATGCGCTACGCCGTGCTCGGCGGTGGCAAGCGGCTGCGCCCGCTGCTGGTCTACGCCGGCGCGCATGCACTGGGCGAAGACGGTCCGTCGCTGGATGCCGCCGCATGCGCGGTGGAACTGATCCACGCCTACTCGCTGGTGCATGACGACCTGCCCGCGATGGACGACGACGCGCTGCGCCGCGGCCGCCCGACCTGCCATGTGGTGTTCGGCGAGGCGATGGCGATCCTCGCCGGCGACGCGCTGCAGGCGCTGGCGTTCGAGATCCTCGCCGACGATGCCGCACGCCGCGCCGACGCGGCCACCGGCGTCGCCATGCTGCGTGCGCTGGGCCGCGCCTGCGGCGCCGAGGGCATGGCCGGTGGCCAGGCACTGGACCTGGCGGCGGTCGGCCAGGCGCTGACGCTGGACGCACTGGAACACATGCACGCCTGCAAGACCGGCGCGCTGATCCGCGCCTCGGTGCAACTGGGCGCGCTCGCAGCCGGCGCCGACGCCAACGCGCTGCAGGCGCTGGACCGCTACGCGCACGCGGTCGGCCTGGCCTTCCAGGTGCGCGACGACATCCTCGACGTGGAAGGCGAATCGGCGGTGATCGGCAAGACCGCCGGCAAGGACGCCGCCGCCGCCAAGCCCACCTTCCCCTCGATCATCGGCCTCGACGCCTCGCGCGCGCGACTGGCCGAGCTGACCGACGCCGCGCTGGCCGCGATCGTCCCGCTGGGCAAACGTGCCGGGCTGCTGGAAGAACTGGCGCGGTACGCCGCCCATCGCCGCTACTGAAGCCCCTCGCGCCGCACGAAAAAGGGCGGCTTGCGCCGCCCTCGTTTCACCGCAGCGTCGACTGGCTCAGCTGACCAGCCGCAGCGTGAACGGGTAGCGGTAGGTGGTGCCTTCGTTCGCCTTGATCGTGGCGATGATCACGAACACCACCCAGCCGACCGCCAACACCGCCAGCAGCAGGAAGCCGATCAGGATGAAGCACAGGATCCAGCTCACCACGGCGGCGATCCCCACGGTGATGTTGAAGTTCAGCGCTTCCTTGCCCTGGTCGTTGACGAACGGCATGGTGTCCTTCTTGATCAGCCAGATCACCAGCGGCCCGATGATGCTGCCCAACGGGATGATCACGCCGACCAGCGCGGACAGGTGCGCGAACATCGCCCATTGACGCTCCTCGGCGGAAGGCCCCCCGGCCATCGGCGGCTCGCTCGGCGGGGGCGGAATGACGGACTCGGGTGGAACGCTCATGCGCATCTCCTTGTAGTGGGAACTTGCGTCGACGGCTCGCCGGCGACTGGCCGGTTGCGCCGATGCTAGCAAGGCTCGCGTCGCTTTGCCGCATGAATCTGCGAGCCGTCAACGCCGGGGCGCGCCCTGTGCGCGATGTTCTTGTCTCTTTGCTCCTGCTGCATCCAGGGCAGAGAGCATCAGAGGCAAGAGCTTTGAGGGCGACAAGGGGGCAACCGCACTCTTACGGCAATCGCTACTACTCGCCCGCCACGGTCATGCGCTCGAGCAGGATCGAGCCGGTGAGGATGTGCGAGCGCGGGTCGACGTCGGCGCCCACCGCGACGATGCCGGCGAACATTTCGCGCAGGTTCGCCGCGATGGTGATGCCCTCGACCGGGTAGGCGATCGCGCCGTTTTCCACCCAGAACCCCGCCGCGCCGCGCGAATAATCGCCGGTGACGGTGGACACGCCCTGGCCCATCACTTCGGTCACCAGCAGGCCGTTGCCCAGGCGCTGCAGCATGCCGTCGAAGTCGCTGCGCTCGCCGTCGACGCTGCCCGGCTCCACGATCAGGTTGTGCACGCCACCGGCATTGCCGGTCGATGGCAGTCCGAGCTTGCGCGCCGAATAGCTGCCCAGCACGTAGCGCGCCAGCACGCCGCCCTCGACCAGCGCGCCGTCGACGGTGGCCACGCCCTCCGCGTCGAAGTTGCCCGAGCCCTGGCCGCGCGGCAGATGCGGCCGCTCGTCGATGTTCAGCCACGCCGGCATGATCCGCTTGCCGGCGTGGTCGAGCAGGAAGCTGGCCTGGCGGTACAGCGCGCCGCCGCTGACCGCGCCGAGCAGATGGCCGACCAACCCGCGCGCCAGCTCCGGCGCGAACAGCACCGGGCACTGCCGCGTCGACAAGCTGCGCGCACCCATGCGCGCCAGCGTGCGTTCGGCGGCCTTGTCGCCGAGCGCCTGCGCACTGATGAAATCGCCGGCAGCGCGCACGCTGTCGTACCAGTAGTCGCGCTGCATGCCGTCGCCCTCGCCGGCGATCAGCGCCAGCGACAGCGCATGCCGCGTGCCGCGCTCGCGCCCGACGAAGCCGTGCGAATTCGCGTACACCGACAGCCCTTCGCCCGCCTGCACGCTGGCGCCGTCGGAATTGCTGATGCCGGCATGGGCGCGGCCGGCGTCCTCGATGGCGACGCCCAGCGCGATCGCCTGCGCGGTGTCGATGGCCCACGGATGCCACAGGTCGAGATCGGGAAACGCGGTGGCCATGCGCGCCGCATCGGCCAGCCCGGCGGCCGGGTCGGCCTCGGTGTAGCGGGCGATCGCGCAGGCCTGCTCCAACGTGGCCTGGATCGAATCGGGGTGGAGATCGGCGGTGCTGGCCGAGCCCTTGCGCTGGCCGAAATACACGGTGAGCCCGAAACCGCGGTCGCGGGTGTGTTCCACCGTTTCCACCTCGCCCAGGCGCACGTTCACGCTCAAGCCCGTGTCAATGCTCGCCGCCACCTCGGCCTGGCTGGCGCCGGCGGCGCGGGCGCGGCGGATCACGTCCTCGGCCAGCTCCGCCAGGCGATCAAGCTCGTAAAGACTGCGGTCCTGGCTGATGGCAACTTCGCTCACGTTCGGGTTTTCCTGAGAGATAGGCGGGTAGAATAAGCGGTTCGCGACCGCCGACCCCGAAACGTGGGGGCGCGGCGGCGAAATGAAAAGAGCTGCGGAGAACGTCCATGCAACCCACCGCCGGCATCTATCGTCACTACAAGGGTCAGCGCTACCGCGTGCTGGGCACCGCCCGCCATAGCGAAACGATGGAACCGCTGGTGGTCTACCAGGCGCTCTACGGCGATCACGGCCTGTGGGTGCGCCCTGCCGCGATGTTCAGCGAGACCATCGAGCTGGACGGCGAGCCGATCGCCCGCTTCGCGCTGGAACAGGCCGAGCTGGACCCGGCCGGACCAGGCCCGACCGGGCTAGCCAGCAACGACCCGCACGCCTGATCCACCCGTTTTTCCTCTGGAATGAACCCGTGAGCCCGAGCCGCAGCCGCAACCAGACCGAACTCGACGACGCGGACTACGGCCCCAGCCGTACCCAGCAGCGCCGCGAGGCGCTGGCCATCCTGACCCTGGCCGGCCAGCTGATCGAGTTGCCGCCGAGCAAGCTGGCCAAGCTGGCCCTCCCCGAAGACGTGCGCCGCGAGGTCGACGTCACCCGCCGCATCACTTCGCACGGCGCGAAGAAGCGCCAGCTCGCCTTCCTCGCCAAGGTGATGCGCCGCTACGGCGACGAGGACTTCGCCGCCGTGCGCGCCGAACTCGGCGAGAACCGCGAGAAGCAGCGCCAGGAAACCGCCGCGATGCACCGCCTGGAGGCGATGCGCGACCGGCTGGTTGCCGAGGACGAAAGCGCGCTCTCCGAACTGATCGCCGAGCATCCGCAGGTCGATCGCCAGCACCTGCGCTCGCTGGTGCGCCAGGTGCGCATCGAGAAGGACACGCCGAACAAGCCGCCGCGGGCGTACCGGGAGATCTTCCAGTTGCTGAAGGATCTGCAGGCGGGCGATTCGGCCGAAGGCTGACGCATCAGCCCGCAGGAGCGCTCCTGTCCACAAGGGACTTCCTTTGGTCGTGCGCGATGCCCTTGGCTCTCCGTGGCATTCAGAACAAAGGGCCTTCGGCCACTTGCGGCAGCCGAAAGCCCTTCGCTTTAGCTCCACCAGTCAAGCATCGACATAACTTCGCGGCAATCGCCCTTCGACTTCACTGCGCCTGCCCTGGGCTCGTCGAAGGACTCATGGCCAACGAACTCTGTTGCCATATGGACGTCCATCTGATCCCAATGGGCATCCGTGACCGCTTGCACCAGCACCGCCCATTTTCATCGACGCACGCTCAGATCGCCAGCCACACGTAGAAGTAGAGTGTGTTGTTGTCGCTGGCGTTGCGTCCTGCTCCGTCGATGTTGTGCACGCGTCCGCTGAAACGGTTGAAGTACGTGTACTCCAGGCCCAGCCGCACGTTGGCCCACGGCTGCGCCCACGAGTTGGACTGGCCAAACGGGCTGTAGCCGAGCTCGATGCTTTCGCCCTGGGTGTTCGGTGAGCCGTCGTTGCCGTAGAGCGTGGCGTCCTTGCTGCCGTTGTCGACGAAGGTTGCCAGGGTCACGCCGTAGGTATGGCGGTACCAGTAGCTGGCCTTGAGGTTGAGCGACTGCAGGCTGTTGCGCAGATGGTCCGATCCGCCACCGCCGTAGGTGGCATCCAGGCGCTGGTTCTCGTGGACGTACAGTCCGTCGACGGTGATCGCGTGATCGTCCTTGATGTACATGTAGCTGGCATCGATGCCGAAGTCGCGGAACCGGTCCGTCGGCCCGGGCAACGCCACCGCGTCACCGGCCGCGTTGGTGCCGACCTGTCCGCGGCGCATGTTCAGCATGAAGCCGCCGAGGGAGACGCTGCCGGTGGGCAGGTTCCACGTATAGGCCAGGCGCGCATAGGGCGTGACCCCGCTCAGGCGGCCGTCGAAATGGCCATTGACGCTGCGCAGGAAGGCCGGCGACAGCGAGCGATAGCCGCCCAGCTCCATGTACCAGGCGCCGTCCAGCTGCATGTAGGCGCTGACACCGACCACCTGGGCGGCGAGGCCGCCGAGCAGCATCGGCTGGGCGGGCGCCCCGGGGGCCAGGTCGGCCGACATGTAGGGGTACTTCCACGCCGGTGCGGTGTTGAACACGTCGCTGACGGTGGGGTTGTTGTTGAGCGAGATGCCCCAGATGCCGCTGTGGCTGCCATGGCTGAACATGCGCGCATAGCGCCAGTCCATGTTGTCCCAGCCGAGCAGGCCGCCGTTCTCGGAGTAGGTCGCCTGCGCGAAGACGCCGATATGCTCGCTCAATCGGCCGGCCAGGAACGCCGACGCCTGCTGCAACTCGGTGTTGTTGTTGGTGCCGAAGCCGTTGGCCGGGGCCTCCGGCTGGGCTTTCTGCGTGTGGGTGAACGACTCGACCAGCATTGCCGAAAGCGGCACGTCGGTCTGCTCGCCGACCTTCATGGTGTAGCCCATCAGCTTGAACTGGCGTCCGAACTGGGTGAGCTCCGGCCCGAAGCCGCCCACATGGCAAGCCACGCAGGGCTGCTGGGTCTGTCGCGCGTACGAGGGCACCGCCGATGCCAGGGTGGGTATCCCCAGCCATGCGAGCGCGATCAGCGCGACCCAGCGCGGTGGTCGAGCGAGGGCGGTGAACCAGCTCGAAATGAGGCTATTCTGGCAAGTGTTCATGACATGCTCCCCACGATTCCAGTGTGATGGCTGGATGCAGGCGCAGTCTTTGCCGATCGGATGACCCCGATATTGACGTCCATCAAACGCCGGCGATACGTCTCTCGCGCGCAATGTCGCAGGCGCTGCAGCAGCACACGGAATATCGCCGGGCCATCACGGGCGCACCCGATCGGCGGCCACCGGCGCAAGGAAAGCATGCAGGAAATTGCGAATCGCCGCGCTGGGACATCTGCGCAAAACTCGCTCGGAGTGCACGTTCGAGCGATCGCTTCCGGCCGATGGCGGACATGAGCTGCGCATGCGTGAGTACGCAAAGAGAAGGTGACTCGGCCCTACGCCGCCGTACCACCCACCGTCATCGCATCAATCTTCAACGTAGGTTGCCCCACGCCCACCGGCACGCTCTGCCCGTCCTTGCCGCACACGCCGACGCCCTCGTCCAGCGCCAGGTCGTTGCCGATCATCGAGACGCGGTTGAGCACCTCGGGGCCGGAGCCGATCAGCGTGGCGCCCTTCACCGGGCGAGTGATTTTCCCGTCCTCGATCAGGTAGGCCTCGCTGGCGGAGAAGGTGAACTTGCCGTTGGTGATGTCGACCTGGCCGCCGCCGAAGTTCGGCGCGTACAGGCCCTTCTTCACCGAGCGGATGATCTCGGCCGGGTCGTGCGATCCAGCGAGCATGTAGGTATTGGTCATGCGCGGCATCGGCAGCGCGGTGAAGGATTCGCGGCGACCGTTGCCGGTGGGTGCCATGCCCATCAGGCGCGCGTTGAGCTTGTCCTGCATGTAACCCTTGAGGATGCCATCCTCGATCAGCGTGGTGCACTCGCTCGGGGTGCCTTCGTCGTCGATGCTGAGCGAGCCGCGTCGACCGGGCAAGGTGCCGTCGTCGACGATGGTGACGCCCTTCGCCGCCACGCGCTGGCCGAGGCGGCCGGCGAAGGCGGAGCTGCCCTTGCGGTTGAAGTCACCTTCGAGGCCGTGGCCGATCGCCTCATGCAGCAGCACGCCGGGCCAGCCGGGGCCGAGCACCACGGTCATCTGGCCGGCCGGGGCGTCGACCGAATCCAGGTTCACCAGCGCCTGGCGCACCGCCTCGTCGGCGAAGCGCAACGCGCGGCCGTTCTCGATCAGCTCGCGGTAGCCGTAGCGGCCGCCGCCACCGGCATAACCCTGCTCGCGCCGGCCGTTCTGCTCGGCGATCACCTGCACGTTGATGCGTACCAGCGGGCGCACGTCGGCGGCCAGAGTACCGTCGGAGGCGGCGATCAGCACGGTGTCAATGGTGGCGGCCAGGCTGACGATGACCTGCCGGATGCGCGGATCGCGCGAGCGCGCGTACGCGTCGACCTCGCGCAGCAGTGCGATCTTGTCGGGGTTGGGCAGGCTCTCGACCGGGTCGAGCGCCGGGTACAGCGCGCGTACGCCGTTCAGCGCCAGCGGCTTGCCGGCGCCCTGGCCGTCGCGGGCGATCGCGCGGGCGGCCCTGGATGCCTCCAGCAGCTGCGGCAGCACGATCTCGTCGGAATAGGCGAAGCCGGTCTTCTCGCCGCTGATCGCGCGCACGCCCACGCCCTGCTCGATCGAGTGGCTGCCGTCCTTGACGATGCCCTCCTCCAGCGTCCACGACTCGCTGCGCGAATGCTGGAAGTACAGGTCGGCAGCATCGATCGATGGACCCATCAGCTGGGTGAACACGCGGTCGAGGTCGCCGGTGGCGATGCCTCCGGGGAACAACAACTTGCTTTCGGCAAGGGCGATCAATGAATCCATGGGGGTCAGCTTGCCTATGGTCGAACCTGGACTATCCCACATGGGGCTCGCGCCGGCGGCTTTAAAGCCTGGAGGCGGGCGGCGGAACCGAGCTTGGCGCGGCCGGCAACACGGCGCTGCCGGCCGCTGCCGGCAGGCCGAGCGCAGGCAGCTGCGTCGCGCCCCCGCCGGCAGCCGGCCGGCTGCCGGCGGGGTTGAGCAAGGGCGCTGCCGGCGGGGGCATGCTGCCGCGCTTCTCGACCAGGGTGATCACCGGCTCATCCCAGCTGCCGGTGATGCGGTAGCGCGCGCTGGCGGCCTGGTTGAGGCCGCGGCCAAGAATGCCCTGCACGGCGAAGCCTGCCGCGGCGCCGACCGGGCCGCCGACCATCGCGCCCACCAGCGGCAGGCTGTTGCCGACGTGCGGCACCACCACCATCTGCTGGTCGTAGTCGCGCGCGCGCAGGCCGGTGCGACCGTTGACGCTGATGTTGGCGGCCGGGCCGACGATCGACAGGTTGTCGGTGATGGCATTGCCGTTGGCCAGCTTGAAGTCGCCGCTGATCGAGTCGAACGCCAGCCCCTTGCCGAATACGTCGCCGAAATCCAGGGTGAGCCGGCGCGGCAGCTCGGTCAGCGAGACCAGCCCGAGCAGCCGCCCCACGCCGGGCGAGGTTGCCTCGGGGATGCGGCCGTCGTCGACGCGGATGCTGAGGGTGCCGTCCATGGTGGCCAGCGCCAGCCCGCTGGGCGCGCCCGGCCAGCTGGCGTCGAGCTGGTCGCGCGTCTTGCCGCCGTTGACCAGCCCGTCGAAACCGAGTGCGCCCAGCATCGCGCCGAGATCCTCGGCGGCGAAGTTGATCTTCATGTGCGTGTGGCTGTTGCTGGCATTGCCGTTCCAGTCGCCGCTGCCGGTGATCTGCACGCGGCTGGACAGCGCGCGCAACTGCTCGATGTGCAGGCCTTCGGCGGTGGGCCAGGTCTCCAGGCGCGCTTCGCCGAGCTTGGCGTCGCCCATGCGCAGGTCACCAACCCACACGTGGAACGGCGGCAATGCCGCCGGGTTGATGCCGGTGTTGGCCGGGTCGGGCGCCGGCGCCGCCGGTGTCGCGGCGGCCGGCAGCGCGGCGCCGGCATCGGGCTTGGGTGGATGGCTGGCGGCTTCGGCGCCGGGGTCCTTCGGCCAGTACAGCCGCTTCAGCCGCGCGGTGATGCCGCGCTTGTCCAGTTCCTGCCTCGGGATGCTGTAGTTGCCGAGCATCGCCGGGCCGTCCACGTCCACGCTGAGCAGATCCGCCTGCGGCGTGGCATGCAGTTTCAGCGCGCCCAGCTCGCGACCGAACCACTCGGTCTGGTCGGCGCTGACCTCCAGGCTCTCCAGCCCCGGCCCATCGCTGCCGCTGCCGGCCGCCACGTGCTGCACCCAGCCGGTGACGTCGAGCCGGCCGGCATGGCCGCGGATGCGCAGGTCGCGCGATGGCAGTTCCGCGGGCACCCGGCTGCCGAACGCAAGGGTGCCGGCCAGCGGGCGCTGCGCGTCGGCCAGGCGCAGGTAGCCGCGCATCGCATCACCCAGGCCGAGCCGCAGCTCGCTGCCCTCGATTGGCAGACTCATCGTCAGGTGCAGCGGCAGGCTGGCCGCCGCCGGCTTGTGCAGCGGCGCGGGCAGCTCCAGCGCGATGCCGTCCAGCGGCGAGTCGACGCTGAGCGTCTGCGCCAGCGCGTCGCGACCCGGCACGCGGGCGATGGTGAAGCCGATGTCGAACGCGCCACGCCCGTCGCCCAGCTTGCCGATCCAGTCCAGGGTCGGATAATCCTGCACCAGCTCGGCCAGGCGGTAGTTGCCGTGCAGCTGCGCCGACAGCACGGTGGCCGGGTCGCTGTTGGCCCCAGCGATCGCCAGTTGCAGGGTCGACGGCTGGCCGCGGAAGCCGGCGTCCAGCGGGCCGGCGCGCATGCCGTGCAGGTCGAAGCTGAGCGGGCCGTTGAGCTTGTCCAGCTGGAGTTTCCACGCCGGCGCGCTGAGGTCGGCGTCCTTCAGCTCGGCCAGGCCGTCCAGCCGCGGCTCGCCGAGACCCTCCTTCAACGGCAGTGCCAGGTGGAAGCCGAACGTGCCGCTGCCGCCCAGCTTCAGCTTGGCCAGAGTGTCGGCCTCGCGGCTGGCGATCGGGCTCTTGCGCACGAACTCCATCAGGCTGGCGCCGTTGCCGCTGCCCTGCACGTTGAGGTCGAGCAGCGCGTCGTGGAAATCCGGGATCAGCGCGACCGCCCGGTCCGCCTTCACGCCCAGCGCGTGCCCGCCGTCGGCCTCGACCAGCATGCCGTTGTCGATGAAGTTGGCCACGGCGCTGACGCCTTCGGCGCGCGGCCAGCCCTTGCCGTAGTCGAGGGTGAGGTCGCCGATCACCGCGCGCGCCTCGAAGCGGCCTTCGTTGTGCCGGAACGGCCAGTCGCGCAGGTCGCCGCGCAGCAGCACGTCGGCGTGGTCGAGGCGGCCGGCGACCAGGGCGCGGTCGAGCCAGGCAACGGTGCCGGGCGACATCGAGTCGATCGGCCAGAACAGCTTGGCGGCGACCACGTCGGCCTGCGTCAGCTTCGCGTACATCTCCATGAACGGGGCGCCGCCCTGCGCCGGCAACATCAGCTCGCCGCGGGCCTGGCCGGCGTAGCCGGCGCCGTTGAAGTCCAGTGCGTCAACGCCAATGTGCCAGTCGCCGTCCTGCGGCCAGAACGCCAGCGTGCCGGCCAAACGCGACAGCACGAACGGCTGGCGGAAGGTGTGTGGGAAGGCCAGCGTGGTGGCCTGGGCGGGCAGTTCCAGCGACAGCGCCTCGGCGTCGCCGCGCAGCTCGCCGTGCAGGCTGCTCACGCCCGGCAGCTTGCCGACCGGGTCGATGCCCAGGCCGCTGAACGCCAGCTCGACCGAACGCAGGCCCTGTGCGCGGCTCCAGTGCAGCACGAGCCGATCCAGCACGCCGCGCGGATGGCCGCTGCCCAGCCACTGCGCCAGCGCCGGCGACAGCGCCGGCTTCAGCGCCAGCCACGGCAGCAGCGGCGCCAGCTGCAGCTGGCGCGCGGCCACGTCCACGCTGGCGTTGCCGCTGCCCTGGCGCAGGTTCAGCGCCAGGGCGCTGCCGTCGTCGCCAGCCCAGCGCAGGTCGTAACCGTCGTCCGCGTGGCGCACGCCGGCCAAGCCGTGCAGCGAGGCCACGCTGGCCTTGCCGCCAGCCGGCGCGGTCACCGCCAGCGTGTCGAGGTCGAAACGGATCAGGCTGCGGCTCAGCTGGCCGTTGCGCCAATCGAGCCAGGCATTCAGCTGGCCGCGACCGTGGTCGATGGTGTAGCCACCCAGGTCGATGCCGTCCAGCAGCGGTTTCAGCTCGGCGCCACCCACCTCGACCCAGACCTGGCCCGCACTGCCGTCGTCGCGGAAGCGCCCGGCCGTGCGCAGCGCGGCGCTTACCCCGTCGCGCCGCAGCACACCGCCGAAGCGGATCTGGTTGCCCTGGTGGCTCAGCCGCAGCTGCTTCGACAGCAGCGTGTAGTGCTTGCCCAGGGTGGCGTCGGTGACCACCACGCGCAGGTCTTCCAGCCACAGGTCGGCCGACAGCCGGCCCGGCGACAACGGTTGCCGTGCGCTGTCGCCGGCCACGCCGATGCCGTTGACATGCCAGCCGCCGGCGTCGCGCAGCAGGTCCAGCTGCAGGCCGCGCACGTGCAGGTTGAGCAGGTGCCGCGACGGCAGCAGCCAGCCGCCGAAGTCGAGTTTCAGCTCCGATTCGGGCAGCTGCAGCACGGCACCGCTCTCGCCGGCGGCCGCGCCGACGCTTACCCCATGCATCACGAACACCGGGCCGGAGCCAGTCCAGCGCCCCTCCATCGAGGCGAAGCTGACCGGCCGCTGCAGCCGCGCGCTGAGCTGCGCGGCCACCCAGTCCGGATGCCGCGCCAGCAGCGGCAGCAGCAACTGGGCCAGCGCCGCGACCACGGCAAGCAGGATCAGCGCCACCCCGGCGACCCAGCCCGACGCGCGCGCGCAACGATGCAGCCGGCGCCGCCACAGCGCGTTCACGCGCGGCGGTTCCGCATGGATGGGCAGCCGCCGGAATTACAGCAACACAACATCAAACTGTTCCTGCGAATAATGCTCTTCGGCCTGGAAGCGTATGCTCTTGGAGATGAACTCTTCCAGTTCGGCCACCGCGCCGGATTCCTCTTCCAGGATCCGGTTGACCACCGCCGGGCTGGCCATCACCAGCAGCTTCCGCGCGTTGAACTGGCGCACCGCGCGGGTGATCTCGCGGAAGATCTCGTAGGTCACCGTTTCGGCGGTCTTCAGCACGCCGCGGCCGTTGCAGGCCGGGCACGGCTCGCACAGCTGGCGGGCCAGGCTTTCAGTGGTGCGCTTGCGGGTCATCTCAACCAGGCCCAGCGCCGACATCGGGTACACCGTGGTCTTGGCGTGGTCGCGCGCCAGCCCCTTGCCGAGCATGCGCAGCACCTGCCGCTTGTGCTCCTCGTCGCTCATGTCGATGAAGTCGATGATGATGATGCCGCCGAGGTTGCGCAGGCGCAGCTGGCGCGCCGCCGCCTGCGCCGCCTCCAGGTTGGTGCGGTAGACGGTTTCCTCCAGGTTGCGCGTGCCCAGGTAGGCGCCGGTGTTGACGTCGATGGTGGTCATCGCCTCGGTCTGGTCGACGATCAGGTAGCCGCCTGACTTCAGCGGCACTTCCTTCTTCAGCGCGCGCTGCATCTCGTCCTCGACGCCGTACAAGTCGAAGATCGGCCGTTCGCCGTCGTAGTGCTCGACGCGGTCGTCCAGGTTCGGCATGAACTTGTGCACGAACTTGACCACGTTCTCGAACGTCGCGCGCGAATCCACCCGCACCTTCTCGATGTCCTCGTTGAGCATGTCGCGCAGGCTGCGCAGCGGCAGCGACAATTCCTCGTACACGCGCTCGCCGACCTTCGCCCTGGCGATGTTCTCCTGCACCACCCGCCACACCTTGCCGAGGTAGGTCACGTCGAACGCCAGCGACTCGGCGCTCTGCCCCTCGGCATTGGTGCGCACGATGTAGCCCAGCGGAGTGTCGCCGAGCAGCGGGGTCAGTACCTCGCGCAGGCGCTGGCGCTCGGCCTCGTCCTCGATCCGCGCGGAAATGCCCAGCGTGCGCGCGTACGGCAGCAGCACCAGGTAGCGCGAAGGGATCGACAGGTGCGCCGACAGCCGCGCGCCCTTGGTGCTGATCGGGTCCTTGACCACCTGCACCACGATCTCCTGGCCTTCGTGCACCAGTTCGCTGATCGAGGGCAGGTGGCCGTTGCCGTTCGACTCGGCGCCCTCGGCCGGTGCCGGGCGCACGATGTCCGAGGCGTGCAGGAACGCCGCGCGCTCCAGCCCGATCTCCACGAACACCGCCTGCATGCCCGGCATCACCCGCTGCACGCGACCCTTGTAGATGTTGCCGACATAGCCGCGCCGCGACGCCCGCTCGACGTGTACCTCCTGCAGCATGCCGTTCTCGACCACCCCGACCCGCGTCTCGCGCGGGGTCACGTTGATCAGGATTTCTTCGCTCACCGCATACTCCCCCGGACAGGTGATCTTTATAGCGGTGCAGCCACGGACTGTCGATGAACCACGGCATGGAATCCGCAGGCCGGCGCCGGATGACGCAAAATGGGCGCTGGCGCGCGACAAGCTCTGCCACCCGACCACCCCGGAAGCGAACGCATGACGACCCCCACGCCTACGCCTACCCTGCTGGCCTGGAGCGGCGGCAAGGACTGCCTGCTGGCCCTGCAGCGGCTGCTGGCCGATCCGCAATGGCAGGTGGCCGGCCTGCTCACCACGGTCAACCGCAACTACCAGCGCGTGGCCATGCACGGCACGCCGCGCGAGGTGCTGCAGGCGCAGGCCGCCGCGCTCGGCCTGCCGTTGCTGGAGGTGATGCTGGACTGGCCCGGCAGCAACGAAGCCTACGAGGCGGCCCACGCGCAGGCGCTGGTCGAGGCGCGCATGCGCTGGCCGGGAATCCGCCACTGCGCGTTCGGCGACCTGTTCCTGGAGGACGTGCGCGACTACCGCGTGCGCCAGCTCGGCCGCGAGAACTGGCGCGCGGTGTTCCCGCTGTGGGGCGAAGACACCGCCGCGCTGGCGCGCCGCTTCGTCGGCGAAGGCCACCGTGCGGTGCTGTGCTGCGTGGATACCCAGCAGCTCGACGCGGACTTCTGCGGCCGCCCCTACGACGCCGCCCTGCTCGACGCGCTGCCGGCCGGCGTCGACCCCTGCGGCGAGCGCGGCGAGTTCCACACGCTGAGCTACGCCGGGCCGCTGTTCCGCCGGCCGCTCAAGCTGCGCCACGGCGAATCGGTACTGCGCGACGGTCGCTTCCAGTTCACCGATTTCCTGCTGGACGACAGCCGGCCCGATGGCCATGCCGCGGCGGACTGAGCGCCCGATCCTGCCCGACCTGCTGCAACCCGGGCTGGCGCTGGTGTTCTGCGGCACCGCTGCAGGCAGGCGCTCGGCCGCCGAGCGCGCCTACTACGCCCACCCCGGCAACCTGTTCTGGCGCGCGCTGCATGCGTCCGGCCTCACGCCGCGCCTGCTGGCGCCGGCGGAGTTTCCGCTGCTGCCGCAGTTCGGCATCGGCCTCACCGACCTGGCCAAGCGCCACAGCGGCAACGACGACGAGCTGCCGCCCGATGCGTTCGATGCGCCTGCCCTGTTCGCCCGGATCGAACGCCACGCTCCGCGCCTGCTCGCCTTCACCAGCAAGAACGCGGCGCGCGCCGCACTCGGCCATGCAGTCGGCTATGGCTTGCAGGGCGACACCGTCGGCGGCACGCGGCTGTTCGTGCTGCCCTCGCCATCCGGCCAGGCGCGCGGGCACTGGGACCTGGCGTCATGGCTGGCACTGGGCAAGCTGTATCACGCGGCCCGGGCGGACGTGTAGGAGTGCGCTTGCGCGCGATGCTCTTGCTCTTGCCTCTGAAGCTCTCGGCTCTGAATGCAGTAAGCGCAAGAGCATCGCGCACAGAGTGCGCTGCTACACGCGAAGCCGGAGTCAGTCGATCGGCGTGTGCCGGTACGTGCTGACCGCTTCGGCGCGCACGATCGAAGCCTGGTTGGTCCACGTGCGGCGGATGTAGGTGACCACCGCCGCCACCTCGGCGTCGCTCAGCTGCTGCGCGAACGGCGGCATCGAGTACGGCCGCTGGTTCGCCGCAGTGACCGGCGCGAAGCCGCCGAGCAGCACCATGCGGGTCGCGTTGATGCCGGTCGGCTCGGTCACCGAGGAGTTGCCGTCCAGCGGCGGATAAACCCCGGCCACGCCCTTGCCGTGCTTGCCATGGCATGCGGCGCAGTGCTTCGCGTAGACCTTCGTGCCCTGCTCGGCCAGCGTCCTGGCGTCGAACGGCGTGGTCGGTGGCGCCGGCTGTTCCCGCGACGGCAACGACTGCAGGTAGCTGGCGATCGCGCGCAGGTCGGCGTCGCTCAGGTGCTGGGTGCTGCCCGACACCACCGCGGCCATCGGACCGAATGCCGCGCCCCGGGCCGACTGGCCAGTCTTCAGCAGGTCGACGATGTCCTGCGCGCTCCAGCCTTCCAGGCCGCCGTTCCTGCCGGTGCTGAGGTCGGGCGCGTACCAGTTCTGCATCGGGATCTGGCCACCGCTGAGGTGCACGTCCTGCGGCGTGCCGCCGAGCGTGTCACGCGCGGCGTGGCATTCGTTGCAGTGGCCCAGTCCCTGCACCAGGTAGGCGCCGCGGTTCCACTCGGCCGACTGCGCCGGGTCGGGCTTGAACTCGCCTTCGCGGAAGTACAGCACGCGCCAAGCCTTCAGACTGTTGCGCACGCTGTACGGGAACGCCAGCGCCGGCGTCATGTTCTTCTGCCGCACCGGCGCCAACGACTGCAGCCAGGCGAAGATCGCCAGCGCATCGTCGTGGCTGACCTTGGTGTACGAAGTATAGGAGAACGCCGGATACAGCAGCTCGCCATGGCGGCCCTTGCCGCTGTGCAGCGCCTGCCAGAAATCCTCGAAGCTCCAGTCGCCCAGGCCGGTTTCGCGGTCGGGCGTGATGTTCGGCACCGGAATGTTGCCGAACGGCGTGGCCAGCGCCCGCCCGCCGGCGTAGCGCGCGCCGCCCTGCGCGGTATGGCAGCCGGCGCAGTCGCCGACCGTAGCCAGATACTCGCCCTTCGCGAGCAGCGCCGGATCGCGCAGGCTGGCCGCCGCGACCTTGCTCGCGGCCGGTGGCGTCGGCTGGCTGCGGCCGCCGAACAGCACCCAGCCCAGCGCCAGCACGACCAGCAGCGCCACCGACGGCAACAGCCAGCGCAGCCACTTCACGACGGGTCTCCCGGCGCGCCCAGCACGCCGCAGGCCAGCGGCGGTTTCACCGAACCGGCCGGCTGCGGGTGCGTGTCGGCCGGCAGCTCGCGGCTGGCCAGCGCGGCGGCCACCGCAGTGATGTCCGACGCGCCGAGCCGGCTCGCCACCTCGGCCATGCAGTCCGGCGCCACCGTGGCGCGGGTGTGCGTGCGCCACGAGCCCAGCTGCGCACTGATGTAGTCGTACGGCAGGCCGACCAGCCCCGGCGTGGACGGCTCCACCCCGGTCAGCTGGCTGCCGTGGCAGCTGCTGCAGGCAGGAATCCTGCGGGCCGGATCGCCCTTGCCGATCAGTTCCTCGCCGCGCGCAAGCGTCGCGGCGGATACCGGCGGCAGCGGCGAACGGCCGTACGGCACCTGCTGCGCCGCGAAGTACTCGGCGATCTCGCGCATGTACGCGGGCGGCAGCTGGCGCACGGTGTATTCCATCGGCGCGTACTTGCGCAGGCCGTTCTGGAAATCCTGCATCTGGCGCGCGAGATACGCCGCCGGCTTGCCGGCAAGGCGCGGGAAGTAGCCGCTGCCGGGCGTGCCTTCGCCATGCACGCCATGGCAGGCGGTGCAGGCGGCGATACGCTGCTGCAGGGTGTCGGGAACCGGCGGCGTAGCGTCCGTATCGGCGGCACGGGCAGGAGCGCCAGACAACAGCGTGGTCACCAGCAGGATCGCGACACCGAAGGAACGGACTGAGCGGAAACGGACTGGACAGGCGCGGGCGTTCGTCATCATCCGGGGATTGTACTGCGGCCACCACCGCACGCCGGTCACGCTGGCGCTAAGCTTGGCCGACACGGCTGCGTGCCGCGCTCGTCATATCGGGGGTCATCGTGAAGCATTCAGCGGTCCATCTCGCCGCCTTCGTCGCCACCTTGCTTGCCGGCTCCGCACTGGCCGCCGAGGCCGCTACGCCGGAGACCGCCTACGCATCGATCGCGCAGCTGCAGCAGCGTATGGACGCCGGCACGCTGGACAGCCGCCAGCTGACCCAGGCGTTGCTCGACCGCATCCAGCGCATCGATCGCTCCGGCCCGACCCTGCGCGCGGTGATCGAGACGAACCCCGAGGCGCTGGCGCTGGCCGGCGCACTCGACACGAAGCGCACGAAGGCTCACGGCCCGCTGTACGGCATTCCGGTGCTGCTGAAGGACAACATCGACACCGGCGACCGCATGCTCACCACCGCCGGCTCACTGGCGCTCATCGACGCGCCGGCGCCGCGCGACGCCGGCCTGGTCGAACGGCTGCGCAAGGCCGGCGCGCTGGTGCTGGGCAAGACCAACCTGAGCGAGTGGGCCAACTTCCGCTCCAACCACGCCAGCAGCGGCTGGAGCGGACGCGGCGGGCAGACCAAGAACCCCTACGTGCTCGACCGCAACCCCTGCGGCTCCAGTGCCGGCTCGGCCGCCGCAGTGGCGGCCGGGCTGGCTACGCTGGCGATCGGCAGCGAGACCGACGGCTCGATCATCTGCCCGGCGGCGATGAACGGCATCGTCGGCATCAAGCCCACCCTGGGCCTGGTCAGCCGCAGCGGCATCGTGCCGATCAGCCACAGCCAGGACACCGCCGGCCCGATGGCGCGCAGCGTGGCCGACGCCGCCGCCCTGCTCACGGTGATCGCCGGCAGCGACCCGCGCGATCCGGCCACCGCCGAAGCGGACCGGCACGCCACCGACTACACCCGCTTCCTCGACCCGAACGGACTGAAGGGCAAGCGCATCGGCGTGGTGCGCCAGCTCGCCGGCGCCGAGCCTAACGCCGACCGCGTGCTCGAGCAGGCGATCGCGCTGATGAAGGCGCAGGGCGCGATCATCGTCGACCCGGTCACGCTGCCGCACCTGGCCGAGCTGGGCGAGCCGGAGATGACCGTGCTGCTGTACGACTTCAAGCACGACATCAACGCCTACCTCGCCAACCGCCGCGACCTCAAGGCAAGGACGCTGGCCGACCTGATCGCATTCAACCAGGCACACGCCGGCGAGGAGATGCCCTGGTTCGGCCAGGAGCTGTTCGAACAGGCGGAGAAGAAGGGACCGCTCAGCGACAAGGCGTACACGGATGCGCTGGCCAAGGCGAAGCGGCTGTCCGGACCGGAGGGCATCGACGCCGCCTTGCAGGCGCAGCACCTGGACGCCCTGCTGGCGCCGTCGTGGGGTCCGGCCTTCATGACCGACCCGGTGCTCGGCGACCACATCGTCAGCGGCGACCCCACCGTGGGCGGCGCCTCGCAGCCGGCGGCCGTGGCCGGCTACCCCTCGATCACCGTACCCGCCGGCTTCGCCCACGGCCTGCCGGTCGGCATCGTGCTGTTCGGCGCGAAATGGAGCGAGCCCACGCTGATCTCGATCGCCTACGGCTTCGAGCAACATGCCGGCGCGTGGCAGCCGCCGCAGTTCCTGGAGACGGTGGGCGGCAAGTCCGTGGCAACTGGAAAACGGCCGTAGCGCGTCGCTAGCGCAGGTAGACCGTCGGCCCCAGCACCACCGCGAACACCAGCGTCACCAGCACGCCGGCGACCACGATGGCGCCATGGCGGCCGATCGCGAAATCGCGCGGCGGTTCGTTGCAGGCACGGGCATAGGCCACGTTGAACAACCCTGCCGTGCCGCCGAACGTTGAAGCGACTGCCGACATCAGGGTGATCGCAATACCCAGCGGATTCAGCAGGCTGACGAGCGCGGCGACCATGCCGCCGATCGCGTACACGGTCATGGCAATCTTCCGCTGCTCATGCCGGGCCTGCCCGCCGCCGCCCAGCATTGCCCACATCATGCGTATGGCCCGACGGACCACCGCGATGTAGACGTACAGGCCTACGGCGAACATCACACCGCGCCACAGCCACGGCCACGGCAGCGGGCCGATGCCGCCACCCGTGTCCGGCCCCCAGTCGCCGAGGTTGGTCGCCCCGGAAAACATCCAGTAACCCGCGGCGACCATGCCCTTCACGGCGAACACGATCCACAGCACCAGCCGCGGCAGCGGCCGTTTCGCCCGACTCCAGGCGAGACAGGCCAACGTTGCCAGTATCGCGTCCACGCCCGTACCGGCCATCGCCACGATGCGTCTGCTCCAGCTACCCGTCCCGGGGCACTCGACGTAATACGCGCCCAGCTCGCTGGGCCGATGGCCACTGGCGACGCAGGCAAGCGCGTGTCCCATCAGCTCATGCGCCATGGTCAGCAAAGGCAACAGCAGCAGCACCAGCCCCAGCAGCGTCCAGAGGTCGACGCGCGGCGACGCCGGATTCTTTTCGGTCACCGTTCGATGCTCCCCGTCAGAGGAACCCATGGTCACGCTTCCGGCACACGCACTCCAGTGCACAGTGCCAGTCTGCGGCCATGACATCTGTCATGGCTGATCACTCGGGCGCCGGCATTGCCCCGGCCGACTTGCGCACGATCAGCATCGCCAGCTCCAGCGACTGCTCGTAGTTCAGGCGCGGATCGACCATCGACTTGTAGGCGCGGTCGAGGTCACTCTCCGACAGGTCGCGGGCGCCGCCCATGCATTCGGTGACGTCCTCGCCGGTCAGCTCCAGATGCACGCCGCCCAGCCGGGTGCCGGCGGCGGCATGGATGTCGAACGCCTGGTCGAGCTCGCCGCGGATGTTGTCGAAACGGCGGGTCTTGTAACCGTTCGAGGTACTCTCGGTGTTGCCGTGCATCGGGTCGGCGACCCACAGCACGCGGCGGCCGGACCGCTTCACCGCGTCCAGCAGCGGCGGCAGCGCCGCGGCGATCTTCGCGTTGCCCATGCGGTGGATCAGGGTCAGCCGGCCCGGCTCGTCGTCCGGGTTCAACGCGTCGATCAGCGGCAGCAACTGGTCCGGCGTCACCGAAGGACCGACCTTCACCGCCACCGGGTTGCGGATGCCGCGGAAATATTCCACGTGCGCGCCATCCAGCGCGGCGGTGCGCATGCCGATCCACGGGAAGTGGGTGGACAGGTTGAACCAGCCGGGATGGCGCGGCACCTGGCGGGTCAGTGCCTGCTCGTAGTGCAGCAGCAGCGCCTCGTGCGAGGTGAAGAAGTCCACCTTGGAGAAACCGGCGATCGGACCGGCCAGGGTCTCCATGAAGCGCAACGAGTCGCCGATGGCCGCGACCATCTGGCGGTACTCGGCAGCCAGCGGCGAGTGCTCGACCCAGGCCAGATCCCAGTACTCCGGGTGATGCAGGTCGGCGAAGCCGCCGTCGATCAGCGCGCGCACGAAGTTCATGGTCAGGGCGGAATGCGCATGCGCCTGGATCAGCCGCTGCGGATCGGGCCGGCGCGCGGCGGCGGTGAACTCCGGGCCGTTGACGAGGTCGCCGCGAAAGCTCGGCAGGCTCACGCCGTCGCGGGTCTCGCTATCGGTCGAACGCGGTTTCGCGTACTGCCCGGCGAAACGGCCCACCCGCAGCACCGGCTTCTTCAGCCCGTGCACCAGCACCAGGCTCATCTGCAGCAGCACCTTCAGCCGGTTCGAGATCACCGGGCTGGTGCAGTCGGCGAAGCTCTCCGCGCAATCGCCGCCCTGCAGCAGGAAGCGCCCGCCCTCCTGCGCCTCGGCCAGCGCCTGCTTCAGCGCAAGCACTTCCCACGAGGTCACCAGCGGCGGCAACCGGGCGAGCTGGGCGCCGGCGGCGGCCAGTTCCCCCGCATCGTCGTAATGCGGCTGCTGCAGCGCCATGCGCTGCTGCCACGAGTCGGGCGCCCAGTCGGCGGGGAGACGGAAGTTGGACACGGCGGGATTCATCACACGACCCTGGATGGCAACGGGAACGCTCACTTCACGGCCGACCGGCGCCGCGCCGCCACGATCGCCAGCACGGCCAGCGCGATGTACCACAGCAGGGTCCAGGTCGGCATCGGCAGACCGAGGATCGGTTCGACCTTGGCGCACTCACCCGAACCGGTGAAGACCAGCTTCAGCATCTTCGAAAACGGGAACGCGTCCAGCATGTAACCGAGGCCGGGACCGCAGGAGGGCACCTGGTCGGCCGGCAGGGTCTGCAGCCAGAGATGGCGGCCGGCGCTGGCGATGCCGCCCGCTGCGCCGGCCAGCACCAGCCCCGTGTAGGCCCAGCGGCCGCCGCCACGCGGCGCATGCAGGGCGCCCAGCAGGAAGAACAGCGCCATGACCAGGAACGCGATGCGCTGGAAGACGCACAGCGGGCACGGCGTCATGCCCAGTCCGTATTCGGCGTACAGCGCAAAGCCGAGCAGCCCCGCGCAGACCAGGAAGCCGACGAGGAAACTGACACGGTACGACCAACGGAATGGATTCATGGTGGATTGCTGCGTTGCGGAACCAATGACATTACCCGTTCGCCTGGACGCTGTCAGCAGGCAAGCGGCATCGGACAGAAATACCCGGCCCGGCGAAGCCCCCATACGCGAAAACCCGGCAGGTCACCCGGCCGGGCTTCGCGTATGGACGTCTGAACGCCGGGCCTGATCGACCGCGGCCGCCGCCTTACTCGGCGTCGACGGCCTCGACCTGCGGGCGGCCGACCAGCTCGACGTACGCCATCGGCGCGTTGTCGCCATCGCGGAAGCCGCACTTCAGGATGCGCAGGTAGCCGCCGGGGCGCTCCTTGTAGCGCGGGCCCAGCTCGACGAACAGCTTGCCGACCGCTTCCTTGTCACGCAGGCGCGAGAAGGCGAGGCGACGATTGGCCACGCCGTCGGCCTTGGCCAGGGTGATCAGCGGCTCGGCCACGCGGCGAAGTTCCTTCGCCTTCGGCAGGGTGGTACGGATCAGCTCGTGCTTGAACAGCGACGAAGCCATGTTCTTGAACATGGCTTCGCGATGGCTGCTGGTCCGGTTGAACTTGCGTCCGGATTTCATGTGGCGCATGACGGAACTCTCTTTGGTCTGTTGTTATGAAAGACCGGCACCTGCGTCCGGCCTTCCGCGGCTATCCGCTTATGTTTTTCGGGATACGGGATCCCGGCTTTCCATCAACCCAGCTGCATGCCGTGCGACAAGCCCGGCGGCGGCCAGTTCTCGAGCTTCATGCCCAGCGCGAGGCCACGACCGCCCAGCACGTCCTTGATCTCGGTCAGCGACTTCTTGCCCAGGTTCGGCGTCTTCAGCAGCTCGACCTCGGTCTTCTGCACCAGGTCGCCGATGTAATAGATGCTCTCGGCCTTCAGGCAGTTCGCCGAACGCACGGTGAGCTCCAGATCGTCGATCGGGCGCAGCAGCAGCGGATCGAAACCGCTCTTCTCCGCCTTGTCGGTGGCGCTCTCGCGACGCGAGAAATCGCCGAACACCGACAGCTGGTCGTTGATGATCTCGGCCGCCTTGCGCACCGCATCCTCGGCGCCGATGGTGCCGTTGGTCTCGATGTCCAGCACCAGCTTGTCGAGGTTGGTACGCTGCTCGACACGAGCCGCGTCCACTTCGTAGGCCACGCGCAGCACCGGCGCGAACGACGCGTCCAGTTGCAGGCGGCCGATCGGACGCGCCTCGTCATCCGGATGCTGCCGCGCGCTGGCCGGCTGGTAGCCGACGCCGCGACGCACCTTCAGGCGCATGTTGAGCGCGATGTCCTTGGTCAGGTGGCAGATCACGTGCTCGGGGTTGATGATCTCCACCGAGTGGTCGACGACGATGTCGCCGGCCGTGACCACGCCCTTGCCCTTCTTGGACAGGGTCAGGGTGACCTCATCGCCGCTGTGCTGACGGATCGCCACGTCCTTGAGGTTCAGCAGGACTTCGATCACGTCCTCCTGCAGGCCTTCCAGGGTGGTGTATTCGTGCAGCACGCCATCGATTTCCACCTCGACGATGGCGCTGCCGGGGATCGAGGAGAGCAGCACGCGACGCAGCGCGTTGCCCAGGGTGTGGCCAAAGCCACGCTCGAGCGGCTCGACCACCACCTTGGCGCGGTTGGCCCCGAGCTGTTCGACGCTGAGACCACGCGGCCGCAGCACGCTAGTTGACGAAACTGCCATGCAGAGCTCCGGTAAAATTACTTCGAGTAAAGCTCGACGATCAGGGCTTCATTGATGTCGGTCGGCAGATCGCCGCGATCCGGCACCGACTTGAACATACCTTCAAACTTCTTGCTGTCGACTTCGACCCAACCCGGACGCAAGTCCATGGTGTCGAACACAGTCGCCGCCTCCTGCACGCGTAGCTGGCTGCGGGCGCGCTCGGTCAGCGCGATCGCATCGCCCGGGCGCACCTGGTACGAAGGAATGTTCACCTTCTTGCCGTTCACCAGGATGGCCTTGTGCGCGACCAGCTGGCGGGCCTGGGCGCGGGTGACCGCGAAGCCCATACGGTAGACGACGTTGTCCAGGCGGCTCTCGAGCAGGCGCAGCAGGTTCTCGCCGGTGTTGCCCTTGAGGGTCGATGCCTTGGTGTAGTAGTTGCTGAACTGGCGCTCAAGCACGCCATAGATGCGCTTGACCTTCTGCTTCTCGCGCAACTGCACGGCATAGTCGGACATGCGCATGCGCTTGTTCGCGCCATGCTGACCGGGCTTGTTTTCCAGCTTGCACTTGGAATCCAGCGCGCGCGCCGGGCTCTTCAGGCTGAGATCTGCACCCTCACGACGGGCGAGTTTGCAGGTAGCTCCACGATAACGGGCCATGTTTTTTCTCTTTCGATAGTCCGGCCAAGGAAGGCCGGTTTTTGATTTTCGCGATCAGGGATGATCGCAAAAAACAACCTCTTAGACTCGACGCTTCTTGGGGGGACGGCAGCCGTTGTGCGGAATCGGCGTGACATCGATGATGTTGAGCACCTTGTAGCCCAACGCGTTCAGCGAGCGCACCGCCGACTCGCGGCCCGGGCCCGGACCCTTGATGCGCACTTCCACCGTCTTCACGCCGTAGTCGCCGGCGGCACGACCGGCCTTCTCGGCGGCCACCTGGGCGGCGAACGGGGTCGACTTGCGCGAACCGCGGAAACCCGCGCCGCCGGCGGTCGCCCACGACAGGGCATTGCCCTGGCGATCGGTAATGGTGACGATGGTGTTGTTGAAGGAGGCCTGCACGTGGGCCACGGCATCCGTGACAACGCGCTTGATCTTCTTCTTGGTCTTGACAGGCTTGGCCATGTTCGGAATCCGTTACTTACTTCTTGATGGCGCGACGCGGGCCCTTGCGGGTGCGTGCGTTGGTACGCGTGCGCTGGCCGCGCACCGGCAGGCCGCGACGATGACGCAGGCCGCGGTAGCAACCCAGGTCCATCAGGCGCTTGATGGCCATGCCCACCTCGCGGCGAAGATCGCCCTCGACGGTGTACTTGGCGATCTCGTGGCGGATCTTCTCCACCTCGCCTTCACTGAGGGACTTGATCTGGGTGGTGGGAACCACGCCAGCATCCACGCAGACCTTCCTGGCCCGGCTGCGGCCGATACCGTAAATGCTCTGCAGACCGACCCAGACATGCTTCTGGACCGGCAAATTGACACCCGCGATGCGCGCCATGATGTACTTTCTCCGATGCGTTTCTTGCGCGGTAAACGCGCAATTCTAACCTGAATTACCCTGACTGGAAAGCCCTGCGGCACCAAGGCGCCGCCAGCCTCCGACTTCGACCAGACCCGTTCGCCCCAGCAGCCACTAGTTGCGACGGAGATTGGCCTTCTTGAGCAGACTTTCGTACTGGTGACTGACCAGGTGCGCCTGCACCTGTGCCGTGAAATCCATCACCACCACCACCACGATCAGCAGCGACGTGCCACCGAAATAGAACGGTACGTGCCAGGCGCTCTGCATGAACGACGGCACCAGGCAGACCAGCACCAGATACAGCGCGCCGACACCGGTCAGGCGCGTCATCACCGCATCGATGTAGCCGGCCGTGGCCTTGCCCGGACGGATACCCGGGATCAACGCTCCGGAACGCTTGAGATTGTCGGCAGTCTCGTCGGCGTTGAACACGATCGCCGTGTAGAAGAACGCAAAACCGATCACCAGTACCGAAAAGACGGTCTCGTACAGCGGGTTGCCCGGACTCAGCGCCTGGGTCAGGTCCTGCAGCCAGCGCGATTTCTGACCCGTGCTGAACCAGCTCACCGCAGTCGCCGGGAACATCAGCAGACTGGAGGCGAAGATCGGCGGAATCACGCCCGACATGTTGATCTTCAGCGGCAGGTTCGAGCTCTGGTTCATGTAGGCCTTCTGCCCACCGGAACGCCGCGCGTAGTTCACCGTGATGCGCCGCTGGGCACGCTCCATGAACACCACGAACCCAGTCACGCCCAGCGTTACAACAAGTACCATCAACAACTTGATCAACGACAGCTCGCCGTTGCTGGCCATGCCCAGGGTATGCACCACCGCCCCCGGCAGACCGGCCACGATACCGGCGAAGATCAGCAGGGAAATGCCGTTGCCGATGCCGCGCTCGGTCATCTGCTCGCCCAGCCACATCAGGAACATGGTGCCGGCGGTAAGCCCGACCACGGACGAGAAGATGAAGCCGAAGCCCGGGGTGTAGACCACCGGTGCGCCACCCGCGGCAACCTGCCCCTGCAACGCCACTGCGATACCGAACGACTGGAACGCCGCCAGGGCCACCGTGGCATAGCGCGTGTACATCGTCATCTTACGCTTGCCGGCCTCGCCTTCCTTGCGCAGGCTCTGCAGGCTCGGTACCACCGCGCCCATCATCTGGAACACGATCGACGCCGAGATGTACGGGATCACGCCCAGCGCGAATACCGAGAAGCGCTCCAGCGCGCCGCCCGAGAACATGTTGAACATGTCCATCAGGCCATTGCCGTTGACCAGGTTGGTCATCGCCTCCGGGTTGACGCCCGGAACCGGAATGAACGAACCGAGCCGAAACACCACCAGCGCACCGATCACGAAGAAGATACGCTGGCGAAGCTCCGTCAGCTTGCCGAGCTTGCCGAGTGCATTGCCCTTGGCTGCTGCCACCTGATTACTCCACGCTGCCGCCGGCAGCCTCGATGGCTGCCTTGGCGCCGGCGGTAGCCAGCAGACCGGACAACTTCACCGCGCGACCGATCTCGCCCTTGAGGACCACCTTGACCTTCTTCGCGCGGCCGTTGATCAGGCCAGCCTGATGCAGCGCGACGACGTCGATCACGTCACCCTTGAGGCTGGCCAGCTGGTACAGGAACACTTCCTGGCTCTCGGCCTGCTTCTTCGAACGGAAGCCGATCTTCGGCATCCGGCGATTCAGCGGCATCTGGCCGCCCTCGAAGCCATACTTGTGGGTGCCGCCTGCGCGAGCGTGCTGACCCTTGTGGCCGCGGCCGGCGGTCTTGCCCAGGCCCGAACCGATGCCGCGGCCGACGCGCAGGCGCGTCTTGTGGGAACCGGCGGCCGGCTTGATGTCATTCAGACGCATGATGCTTACTCCTCGACCCGAACCAGGTAGTAGACCGTGTTGATCAGGCCACGGACCTGCGGGCTGTCCTTCAATTCACGGACGTCATCGATCTTGCCCAGGCCCAGCGCCTTGACGCTCAGGCGGTGCCGGGCCTGCACGCCGCGCAGGCCCTTGACCAGGCGCACGCGCACGGTGGCGGCGGTTTCGTTCTTCTTAGCCATTGCCGAGCACCTCTTCCAGGCTCTTGCCACGCTTGGCGGCGATCTTCTTGGGCGAGGCGACTGCCTGCAGGCCCTTGATGGTGGCGCGCACCAAGTTGATCGGGTTGCGCGAACCCACGGCTTTGGCCAGCACGTTCTTGACGCCGACCACTTCCAGCACCGCACGCATGGCGCCGCCGGCGATCACGCCGGTACCCTCGGAGGCCGGCTGCATGTAGACGCGGGCCGCGCCATGGTTCGCCTTCACGGCATACCACAGGGTGCCGTTGTTCAGCTCGATGTTCACCATCTGGCGGCGGGCGCGCTCCATCGCCTTGGAAATGGCCACCGGCACTTCACGCGCCTTGCCATAGCCGAAGCCGACCTTGCCCTCGCCGTCGCCGACCACGGTCAGCGCGGTGAAGCTCATCTGGCGGCCACCCTTGACGGTCTTGGCCACACGGTTGACGGCAATCAGCTTTTCCAGCAGGCCGTCGGAATTTTCGCGATCGGTAGAAGACATGTTCTTTTCCATGTGCCCGGCGGACCGGGACTTCGTTTGCGGCTGGGCCGCTTGGAGTTGTAGGTGATGCAATGGAAATCAGGGACGTGCCCTGACCCGGGTGTCGCTCAGAACTGCAGACCGGCCTCGCGGGCCGCGTCGGCCAGTGCCTTGATGCGGCCGTGATAGCGGAAACCGGAGCGATCGAACGCCACCGCTTCGATACCCGCGGCCTTCGCACGCTCGGCGACGGCCTTGCCCACCGCAGCGGCGGCAGCCAGGTTCTTGGTCCCCTTCAGGCCCTCGGCCACCGACTTCTGTACGGTGGATGCAGCCGCCACCACGTTCTTGCCGGAGGCGTCGAACACCTGCGCATAGATGTGCTGGCCCGTACGGTGCACCGACAGGCGGGCGACCGCCAGCTTGCGGATATGGGCCCGCGTGGACTTGGCACGGCGCAGGCGGTTTTCGTTCTTGTTCATCGTCATGTCTCCAGAAAGCGGATTGGCTAGTATGAGCGGCTCTTTCGAAGAGTCCGGCCATGGATGGCCGGTCTTCGCGGAGGGACCCGCATCAAGCCTTCTTTGCTTCCTTCAAGGTGATCTTCTCGCCGGCATAACGCACGCCCTTGCCCTTGTACGGCTCCGGCGGACGGAAGCCGCGAATCTTGGCCGCCACCTGGCCCACCGCCTGCTTGTCCGCACCCTTGATCAGGACTTCGGTCTGCGTCGGGGTCTCGATGCTGATGCCTTCCGGCGCATCGAACACCACCGGGTGGGAAAAGCCCAGGCTCAGGTTCAGCGACTTGCCCTGCATGGAAACACGGTAGCCGACGCCGACCAGCTCAAGCTTGCGCTCGTAGCCGGTGGAGACACCGGTGACCATGTTGGACAGCAGTGCGCGCGCGGTGCCGCCGAACTTGTCGTCGGCGCCTTCCACCAGGCTGATGTTCGCCACGCCGTTGTCCACGGCGATGCTGACGCCCGGCAGGTGATGCACGGACAGCGTACCCTTGGGGCCCTTCACGGAGATTCCGTCGTTACCGACCGTCATCTCGACGCCCTTGGGCAGGGAAATTGGTTGTTTGGCAACACGTGACATTGATGGACTCCTTATGCCACTTGGCCGATGACTTCGCCGCCCAGACCCTTGGCGCGGGCCTGCGCATCGGTCAGCAGACCGGCGGAAGTCGAGATGATCGAGATGCCCAGGCCACCCAGGACCTTCGGCAACTCGTCCTTGCCGCGATAGACACGCAGGCCGGAGCGGCTGACACGGGAAATGCGCTCGATGGCCGGCTGGCCCTCGAAATACTTGAGCTTGAGCTCGAGCACCGGCTTGCCTTCCTCGGTGGAAGTCTTGGCGTCGAGGATGTAGCCCTCGTTCTTGAGAAGGTCGGCGATCGCCACCTTCAGTTTCGACGACGGCATACGCACGGTCGGCTTGCCCATGGCCTGGGCATTGCGGACACGCGTGAACAGATCGGCGATGGGATCAGTCATGCTCATGAAAACATCCTTCAGAGTGCACCGATATCCGATAAAACCGGAAATCAATCAGATTGTGAGCCGGCACGGACGCCGGCCTGCCTTGCGCAGACCGCCGACTATAACAGCATTTTCAGGTTTTGGCGAATAGCGATGCGGTAGTCGCATCTACCGGCGGCACGCTGAGCCCGCCGGGTGAGCCGGCGACGGAATATCCCGTCGACCGGCCCGGAAAGGTGGTTACCAGCTGGCCTTGCGCAGGCCGGGCACGTCGCCACGCATGGTCGCTTCGCGCAGCTTGTTGCGGCCCAGGCCGAACTTGGCGTAGACGGCACGCGGACGACCGGTCAACGCGCAACGGGTGCGCTGGCGCACCGGGCTGGCATCGCGCGGCAGCTTCTGCAGCTTGGACTGGGCCGCCATCTTCTCGTCGTAGGAAGCGCTGGGGCTCAGCACGATCGCCTTCAGCTCGGCACGCTTGGTGGCGAATTTCTGGACGAGCTTGGTCCGCTTGATGTCGCGGTTGACCATCGAGGTCTTTGCCATGGGTATCTCTCGCGTCTATCAGTTGCGGAACGGGAAGCTGAACGCTGCCAGCAAGGCCTTCGCTTCTTCGTCGGTCTTGGCGGTGGTGGTGATGGAGATATCCATGCCACGCAGCGCATCGACCTGGTCGAAGTCGATCTCAGGGAAGATGATCTGTTCCTTGATGCCGAAGTTGTAATTGCCGCGGCCGTCGAAGGCCTTGCCCGAAACACCGCGGAAGTCGCGCACACGCGGCAGCGAAATGTTGATCAGGCGATCGAGGAACTCGAACATCTGGGCGCGGCGCAAGGTGACCTTGCAGCCGATCGGCCAGCCGTCGCGGATCTTGAACGAGGCCACGGACACGCGCGCCTTGGTCGTGATCGGCTTCTGGCCGGAGATCTTGGCCATGTCGGCCACGGCATTCTCGAGCACCTTCTTGTTGCCCGCGGCTTCGCCCACGCCCATGTTCAGCGTGATCTTGGTGATGCGGGGAACCTGCATCACGTTCTGGTAGCCGAACTGCTCGGTGAGCTTCGGCACTACCTGCTCTTTGTAGAAATTTTCAAGGCGGGTCATGATCGTGATTCCTTACGCGTCCACCACCTCGCCAGACGAGCGGAACACGCGAACCTTGCGCCCATCAGCGAGCGTTTTGGCACCGACGCGTTCACCCTTGTTCGTGGCGGGGTTGAACAGCTGCACATTGGAGAGATGGATCGAGGCTTCACGCTCGACGATGCCGCCAGCCTGGTTGGCCTGGGGGTTCGGCTTGGTGTGGCGCTTGACCAGATTCACGTTGGAGACGAACACGCGATCGCCTGCAACACGCAGCACATCGCCGCGCTGACCCTTGTTCTTGCCGGTGATCACCAGGACCTGATCACCCTTGCGGATACGGTTCATTGTCTTGACTCCGCTCAGAGCACTTCGGGCGCAAGCGAGACGATCTTCATGAACTTCTCGCTGCGCAGCTCGCGGGTAACCGGCCCGAAAATACGGGTGCCGATCGGCTCGAGCTTGTTGTTGAGGAGGACCGCTGCATTGCCGTCGAAACGGATCAGCGAGCCATCGGGACGACGCACACCCTTGGCAGTACGCACCACCACGGCGTTGTAAACCTCGCCCTTCTTCACCTTGCCGCGAGGGATCGCATCCTTCACGGTGACCTTGATCACGTCACCGATCGCGGCGTAACGGCGCTTGGAGCCACCGAGTACCTTGATGCACATCAGTTCTTTCGCGCCGCTGTTGTCTGCTGCGGAAAGCGTGCTTTGCATCTGGATCATGTCTGCACCCTCCCTTAGACGTTGGCGCGCGTGATGATTTCGACCACGCGGTGATGTTTGGTCTTGGACAGCGGACGGCACTCCGCGATGCGCACGAGGTCGCCCTCGTTCGCACCCAGGTCGTCCTGCGCATGCAGTTTGGTCGACCGGCGGATGATCTTGCCGAGCAGCCAGTGCTGCTCCTGGCGCTCGACCAGGACGGTGACCGTCTTGTCCATCTTGTTGCTGGTGACGCGGCCCTCAAGGGTGCGCGTCTGCTTGTTGTTGTCGCTCATGTCGGCCGTCCCTTACTTCTTGCCGCCGAGCACGAATTTCGTGCGGGCGATGTCACGCCGAACGCGGCGGAGCTGGTGCGGCTGAGTGAGCTGGCCGGAACCCTTCTGCATGCGCAGGTTGAACTGCTCCTTGCGCAGGTCCAGCAGATGCTGCTGCAGCTCTTCGGCCGACTGGTTGTTGATATCTTTGCTGGCCATCACATCACCGCCCGGGTCACAAACTGGGTCTGCACCGACAGCTTGGCGGCGGCCAGGCGGAACGCCTCGCGCGCCGTCAACTCGTCGACACCCTCGATTTCATAGAGCATGCGACCGGGCTGGATCGGCGCGACCCAGAACTCGACACTGCCCTTGCCCGAGCCCATGCGGACTTCGATCGGCTTCTTGGTGATCGGCTTGTCCGGGAACACGCGGATCCACAGCTTGCCGCCACGCTTGACGAAGCGGGTGATGCAACGACGGGCGGCTTCGATCTGACGTGCAGTGAGCGCGCCGTGGGTCGTAGCCTTCAGGCCGTACTCGCCAAAGCTGACGAGGTTGGAGCACTGCGCCAGACCGTTGTTACGGCCCTTGAACTGTTTGCGGTATTTGGTTCGCTTGGGTTGCAACATGGCAACTCTCCTTACTTCGCAGACCGCTCGCGGCGGCCGTCACCGGCCTCGCGACGCGAATCGTTACGACGACCTTCGCCACCTTCGCGGCGCGGCTGCGCGGGCGACTCGTCCTTCGACTCCTGGCCGATCTGGGTCAGGTCGAAGATCTCGCCCTTGTTGACCCACACCTTGATGCCGATGATGCCGTAGGTGGTGCTCGCCTCGGCGAAGCCGTAATCGATGTCGGCACGCAGCGTGTGCAGCGGCACGCGGCCTTCACGGGCCCACTCGGAACGGGCGATCTCGGCACCGTTCAGGCGGCCGGACACGTTGATCTTGATGCCCAGCGCGCCCAGGCGCATCGCATTGCCGACCGAACGCTTCATCGCGCGGCGAAACATGATGCGACGCTCCAGCTGCTGCGCGATCGACTCGGCCACCAGCTGCGCGTCAAGCTCGGGCTTGCGCACTTCGTTGACGTTGATGTGCGTCGGGACGCCCATCATGTCGCTGACTTCCTTGCGCAGCTTCTCGATATCCTCGCCCTTCTTGCCGATCACCACGCCCGGGCGGGCGGTGTGGATCGTCACGCGCGCCGTCTTGGCCGGGCGCTCGATCTGGATCTTCGAGATACCGGCGGCAGCCAGCTTCTTCTTCAGCATGTCGCGGACCTTGATGTCGGCCACGAGATACTTGGCATAATCGCCCTTGTTGGCGAACCACTTCGAGTTCCAGTCCTTGGCAATGCCGAGGCGGATACCGGTGGGATGAACTTTGTGACCCATCGTCTATGTCCCCGGTCAGTTACCAACAACCACAGTAATGTGGCTGGTGCGCTTGAGAATGCGCGAACCGCGGCCTTTGGCGCGGGCATACATGCGCTTCATCGCCGGACCTTCGTCGACGAAGATGCTGGCCACCTTCAGCTCGTCGACATCCGCGCCGAGATTGTTCTCGGCGTTGGCGACGGCCGACAGCAGCACCTTGCGAACCAGGTGCGCGGCCTTCTTGTTGGTGTAGGTGAGCACGTCGCTGGCCCGGCCCACGGGAAGACCGCGGACCAGATCAGCCACCAGGCGTGCCTTTTGCGCCGAGATGCGGGCGCCGCGCAGGATCGCTTTGGCTTCAGTGCTCATCACTTGCCCTTCTTGTCGCCGACATGGCCTTTGAACGTACGGGTCACCGCGAACTCGCCGAGCTTGTGCCCGACCATGTTCTCGTTGATCAGGACAGGCACGTGCTGACGGCCGTTGTGGATGGCGATGGTCAAGCCGACCATTTCCGGCAGGATCATCGAGCGGCGCGACCAGGTCTTGATCGGGCGCTTGTTGTGGGCGGAAACCGCAGCTTCCACCTTCTTCGCGAGGTGAAGGTCGACGAACGGACCTTTCTTCAGAGAACGCGGCATGTCGGCTTCCTGTTACTTGGTACGACGACGCACGATGAACTGCTGCGTGCGCTTGTTGTTGCGGGTCTTGTAACCCTTGGCCGGCGTGCCCCACGGGCTGACCGGATGACGACCGCCAGAAGTCTTGCCTTCACCACCTCCGTGCGGGTGGTCGACCGGGTTCATCACCACGCCGCGGACGGTCGGGCGAATACCCACCCAGCGCTTGGCGCCGGCCTTGCCCAGCTTCTTCAGGCTGTGCTCGCCGTTGCCCACTTCGCCGATGGTGGCGCGGCAGTCGACCGAGACGCGACGCATCTCGCCGGAGCGCAGTCGCAACGTGGCGTACCCGGACTCGCGAGCGACCAGCTGCACCGAAGCGCCTGCGCTGCGGGCGATCTGCGCGCCCTTGCCGGGACGCAGCTCGATGCAATGGATGGTGCTGCCCATCGGGATATTGCGCAGCTGCAGGCAGTTGCCGGCCTTGATCGGCGCATCGCGGCCAGACACCAGGCGGTCGTCCACCTGCACGCCCTTCGGCGCAATGATGTAACGACGCTCGCCGTCGGCATAGCACAGCAACGCGATGTGCGCGGTGCGGTTCGGATCGTACTCGATGCGCTCGACGCGGGCAGCAATGCCCTCCTTGTCGCGCTTGAAATCGATGAGGCGGTAATGCTGCTTGTGGCCGCCGCCACGATGACGCGTGGTGATGCGACCGTGGTGGTTGCGACCGCCGGTCTTGGACTGCGACTCGGTCAACGCCGCGTACGGCGCGCCCTTGTACAGGCCTTCCGTGCGGACGCTCACCGCGTCACGGCGGCCCGGCGAGGTCGGCTTGTGGTTGATTAGTGCCATCTCACAGAACTCCTGGCTCAGGCCTTGGCGGACACGTCGATGGTCTGGCCATCGGCAAGACGCACATAGGCCTTGCGCTTGCCCTGGCGGCTGCCAGCGCGGAAACGGAAGGACTTGACCTTGCCCTTGGTGTTGACGAGGTTCACCTGCTCGACCTTGACGTCGAACATCTTCTCCACGGCAACGCGGACATCAGCCTTGGTTGCGGTCGGGGCGACCACGAATACGTACTGATTATGCTCGGCCAGGCGCGCCGACTTCTCGGAAATGTGCGGCGCGCGCAGCGTATCGAGAATGCGTTCGTTGTTCATGCCAGCCACTCCTCGACCTTCTTCACGGCGTCGACCGTCATCACCACATGGTCGGAACCGACCAGGCTGACCGGGTTCAGCGCCATCACGTCCAGCACATGGATATACGGGATATTGCGCGCGGCCAGGAACAACGCCTCGGAGGCATCCTCCGACACCAGCAGCACGCGACCGGAAACCTCCAGCTCAGCCAGCTTGGCCACCATCGCGGAGGTCTTCGGCGTCTCGACACCGAAGCTCTCGACGACCTTCAGGCGACCTTGGCGGGCCAGCTCGGAGAAAATCGAGCGGATCGCGACACGGTAGGCCTTGCGATTGACTTTCTGCTCGTAGCTGCGCGGCTTGGCGGCAAACGTGACGCCACCGCCGATGAAGATCGGCGCACGGTAGTCACCGTGACGGGCACCACCGCCCTTCTGCTTCTTGAATTTCTTGGTGGTGCCGGACATCTCGCCGCGCGACAGCTGCGCCTTGGTACCGGCGCGACCAGCCGCCTGGTAGGCAACCACCACCTGGTGAACCAGGGCTTTCTTGTACTCGCCGCCGAACACTTCGTCCGACACGCTGAGCGGCTTGGCGCCAATGACATTCAATTCCATGGCGACTCTCCTCAACCCTTGGTCGTCGGGCGAATGATGACGTCGCCACCGGTTGCACCCGGTACCGCGCCCTTCACCGCAATCAGGTGGCGCTCGGCGTCGACCTTGACCACTTCCAGCCCCTGCGCCGAGCGGCGCACGGCACCCATGTGACCGGCCATCTTCTTGCCGGGGAACACGCGACCCGGCGTCTGGCGCTGGCCGATGGAGCCCGGCGCGCGATGCGAGAGCGAGTTGCCGTGGGTGGCGTCGCCCATCTTGAAGCTCCAGCGCTTGATCGTGCCCTGGAAGCCCTTGCCCTTCGACACGCCGGCAACGTCGACGATCTGGCCGACGGAAAACACCTCATCCGCCTTGATCTCGGTACCCACGGCATACTTGCCGAGGTCCTCGGCCGCCACGCGGAACTCCCACAGACCACGACCCGGCTCAACCTTGGCCTTCGCGTAATGACCCTTCAGCGGCTGCGTCAGCAGGTTCGCGCGCTTGCTGCCCGCAGAAACCTGGACGGCGCTGTAGCCATCGTTGTCATCCGTCTTCAGCTGGGTCACCCGGTTCGGCGTCGCTTCAATCAGCGTCACCGGAATCGAACGACCATCTTCAGTGAAGAGTCGGCTCATGCCGCATTTGCGGCCAACCAATCCGATACTCATCTTCGTATCCTGTCTGTCGCTCAACCGAGCTTGATCTGAACATCGACGCCTGCGGCGAGATCAAGCTTCATGAGCGCGTCCACGGTCTTGTCGTTCGGGTCGACGATGTCGAGCACACGCTTGTGGGTACGGGTCTCGTACTGGTCGCGTGCATCCTTGTCGACGTGCGGCGACGTCAGAATGGTGTAACGCTCGATCTTGGTCGGGAGCGGGATCGGGCCGAGTACCGTGGCACCCGTGCGCTTTGCCGTCTCGACGATCTCGCTGGCCGAGCGGTCGATCAGGCGATGATCGTACGCTTTCAGCCGAATCCGAATCTTCTGGTTCGCCATAACCGTGTCCTGTTGTCGAAAGAACGTTCTGTGAAACGAAGCGGCTTCTCACCGCCCCGCACTGCCTTTTGCCACAAACCCGAGGCCTTCAATGATTCGTCGGCCCCTTTGAAAAACACCAGGCGAGCATCGGTTCGCTCGCCTGGCACCATCCGAATCTCGCACGAAACGACGTGTCAACAGGGCACACCCCGCGATCACGTCGACTTGCGAAGGCCGATCCGCGGCCAGCGAACTCGAAGCACGTCCTGCGCCTCATTTCGCGGTTGGTCGTCCAGAAACACGTCTGTCCGACAAGTGAGCTGCGAAGTATACCGGTAAATCTGGCATTAGTGAAGGGGTGCGAAACAACATCAACCTTGACTTGGCCGGCGTTAACCGGCGCGGCGCAGCCACGTCCGGTTCAACAGCGGGAGTTATCCCGGCAGCGTGTGGTTCCGTTCGCCCCGTGACCTTTACTTCAGCCATCCTCCCTGATCGCAAAGATCAACCCGGCATCCATGCCGGACTTCTCACAAGAGCTATTACTTGATGACCTTGGCCACCACACCGGCGCCGACGGTGCGGCCGCCTTCGCGGATGGCGAAACGCAGGCCTTCGTCCATCGCGATCGGGTGGATCAGGCTCACCACCATCTTCACGTTGTCGCCCGGCATCACCATTTCCACGCCTTCCGGCAGCGTCACCGCGCCGGTCACGTCGGTCGTGCGGAAGTAGAACTGCGGACGGTAGCCCTTGAAGAACGGCGTATGACGGCCACCCTCGTCCTTGCTCAGCACATAGACCTCGGCCTCGAAGTCGGTGTGCGGCGTGATCGTGCCCGGCTTGGCCAGCACCTGGCCGCGCTCGACGTCGTCACGCTTCAGGCCGCGCAGCAGCAGACCGGCGTTGTCGCCCGCCTGACCCTGGTCCAGCAGCTTGCGGAACATTTCCACGCCGGTCACGGTGGTCTTCTGCGTGTCGCGGATGCCGACCACTTCGATTTCGTCGCCCACCTTGATCACGCCGCGCTCGATACGGCCGGTCACCACCGTACCGCGGCCGGAGATCGAGAACACGTCCTCCACCGGCATCAGGAACGGCTTGTCGATCGCGCGCACCGGCTCCGGGATCCAGGTGTCCAGCGCATCCACCAGCTTGACGATCGACGGCACGCCGATCTCGCTCTGATCGCCTTCCAGCGCCAGCTTGGCCGAACCGTGGATCATCGGCGTGTCGTCGCCCGGGAAGTCGTACTTGGTCAGCAGCTCGCGCACTTCCATCTCGACCAGCTCGAGCAGCTCGGCGTCGTCCACCATGTCCGCCTTGTTCAGGTAGACCACGATGTACGGCACGCCCACCTGACGGCTCAGCAGAATGTGCTCGCGCGTCTGCGGCATCGGGCCGTCCGCCGCCGAGCACACCAGGATCGCGCCGTCCATCTGCGCCGCACCCGTGATCATGTTCTTCACGTAGTCCGCATGCCCCGGGCAATCCACGTGCGCGTAGTGCCGCTTCGGCGACTCGTATTCCACGTGCGCCGTCGAGATCGTGATGCCGCGCGCCTTCTCTTCCGGCGCCGCGTCGATCGCGCTGTAATCCTTGAACTCGCCACCGAAGCGCTCCGCACCGACCTTCGTCAGCGCCGCCGTCAGCGTCGTCTTGCCGTGATCCACGTGACCAATCGTGCCGACGTTGACGTGCGGCTTGGTGCGTTCGAATTTACCCTTTGCCATG